>JAOUNZ010000111.1 GCA_029880665.1 Candidatus Nitrosopumilus sp. | reverse complement strand
TTTATCTTCTATGGTCAGAGAATTCAACTGCTTGTTACTTCTAATGAACTCAATAAAGCAATCAAAAAACTAGACGGCTTTAGATCTGAATCCCGCTCTGAATTGATCAATTATGTGAAAAATAATTTGAATCCAAAGAGTGATCCTACGAAAAAAATTGATCAGTTTTTAGATTATTTTACAATTATGCCAGTTGACATGGATCCTAACGGTATAGTTAACAAAGTTAGACACACAGTCAGATCTAGAGAGGATTATACTAGGGAACATGTAAAAATGCTTTCTCCAGAAATCAATGATTACGAGTTAACCAAAGTTCAAACTCTGCTTGAAATAGCTTCTTCGTTACAAATGATCTACAAAATAATTAATCACATGTTTTTGACTGCAAAAAAACAAAACAACTATCCGTTGATTCTGCCCTTACAAATGATTCTTCCATTCATAATGGAACAGGCAGAGGCAATGAAAGATGCAATTTCTGCATTCAAACTGGGTCAACCAGTTGGAGATGGAATCGGTCCGATGGTTGTTGGGAAAATGATGTTAAACAACCCTAAAGAATCAATTGCGTTTCAGACCAGTCTTGCAAAAATCAGTTTTGAGGATAGAAAATTGTTTCTTTTAAAAGCTGAGGGGCCAGGCTCCACAGTGGGACGACCTGCGGATGCATTGGAAAATCTTATTTCTGAAAACAAACTTGATGCAATAATTATGGTTGATGCGGCATTAAAATTGGAAGGCGAGGATTCTGCATCTGTCGCAAGAGGTTTTGGTGCTGCAATAGGGGGAATCGGAACCGAAAGATTTCAGATTGAAGAAATTGCCACATCTCATCAGATACCAATATTTTCTATTGTAATCAAACAATCTGTAAAAGAGGCAATAACCTTGATGACAAAAGATATTGCCAATACTGCCGATAATGTACGCTCACAACTCTATGAGATGATCCGTGAAAATACCAAATCTGGCCAGTCTCTTGCAATAATCGGTGTGGGAAATACGGTAGGAGTTCCACAATGAATTTCTCAAAGAAGAAGAAAGTTGTTATGGCATTCACTGTTGAAAAATGCACTAAATGCAATGCTGTGAAAAAACGAGCATTTTCAGACGGTGATGCCTTATTTGCCATGTCTTCAAAATGCACATCATGTGGTGAAATCACTAGTATTGAGAAAATATTCGGTGAATCTTTAGATGAATGATATGTCACTTTGTTCTAAATTTTACATTGCACGAAGGACAAAACCATGATGTCCCTTCTCCTTGCTCTCTGAACATAAATCCGCCACATTGTGGGCAAGGTCTCACTTCGTCACTCAAATCACTTCACAAACTTGAATTTTTATTGGGCCTGGGTTGTAACCGTCACTCCGTTCTCATTAGGTATGAATGTATGTTCTGCTTGGGCGACTCTCTGCTCATTTACTTCAATCAGAATCGGGTACGCTTGAACAGCTTTCTTGCTAACTAAAACATCTAATAACTCCCTTGCTCTCTTTTCTTCCCAATCTTTTACTAGCCATCTCAAAGCAAATGGCAGCATGTTGAAATTATCCCAGATAAAATCCAAAAGCCTGTCTGCTTCCTCGTTCTTTGTTTTTTTTCGTGAGTTTAGCGCAAAAATGTTTTTTATCTTTCCGTTTCTTACAAATCCTCCCCCTTGCTCTGTTGTCACAAATGGTTCACATGCATAAGCTGAATTCCCTGAAAGCGAAAATCCTCCAATTGACCAAATGTTTGGAATTGATTTTCCTGCATGTATCGTGTATTGATCCAATGAATGGCCACTGAGGTTTGCAATCGGCTTGAATCCTCTTCTTTTAATTGTGGTTTCTATGGTGCGTCCAATATCACTTGCCTTGACTCCTGTTTTTACCATGGACATTGCATTTGACAATGCCTCCTCCGCTGCTTGAACCATGCCCTCAAACTGTGCATCATAACAGACAGTAACTGCCGTGTCTGCAATGTATCCGTTAATCTGTGCACCAAGATCAATCTTTATCAAATCTGTATCTTTGATGGTAATGGGATCATTTGGCTCTGCAGTATAATGTGCCGCAACTTCATTGATACTGGCGTTTACTGGAAAGGCACAACCTGCCCCTCTCTTTTTAATCTCATTTTCAACTTCTTCACAAATGTCATAAACTGACTTGCCAATCCAGTTTTTCCCCCTGACTATTTCTCTTACTTCTGATGCAATCTTGCCTGCCTGGATGTATTCCTCTACTGTCATTGTTTTCGATCTTTTATCTTCCTTTAAAATGATTATCTGAAGAACTGACTTGAGTCATTACATGCGCCGAATCCGTACACTAGTCTCAATTTGAGACGATTATCCTCAATATGTACAGGATTTTGAGAATTTCTTGAAATTATTTTTTTGTTCTTCTTGCAAGCCATTTACTTACTATCGCATGAACAAGCTCTTCAGGCTCCATTGCCTCTTCAGTGGATGCTTTTGCAAGAGCCTTGGCTTCAGGATCTGAAAGACAAAGACGAACTTTTTGTTTTTGCTTGTAATAGTTTGCCATGCGCTTGATTACTGAATGCGATGCTGTGGGATCCTCAGATAACGCATCAAGATATCTTTTTCTTGCAGCATGAGAGTATTTTGTGATTGTCTTGGCAGTCTCAACTGCTTGAGTGACATTTGGTATGATTTTTGATAATTGTACTGCCTCTCCTCTTGAGATGGTATTTGGCACTAGTTCTTTGAGAGGGGTTGGAACTCCTTTAAATCCTAGGTATCTTCTAAAGGTACTCTGGCTTATCCCCAAGGCAGATGCTGCCTTTTTCTTAGAACCTGTTGACTGTACTAAGAAATCACAGGCTTCAGCCATCTCATTTGATGACATTTGCTTTCTATGCAAATTTTCTATTATTGATACTGCCTGGGCATCTTCAAGTTGATAGGGGTGCTGTACGACAAGCACTGGAATGTTTCTTGCACCTATCTGCTTGAGAGCGTTGAGTCTTCTTTGGCCAGCTATCAGTTTGTATTTTCCATTTTTGTCCTTTTGAACAATCGGTGGATTCTGCAATCCTTCTCTTTTGATGCTTTCTGCAAGTTCTCTTAGGCCATCCTGGTCTAATGATCGAGCTTCTGCTTCATCCCAAATCTCTACATCTTTTATAGGGACCACCTTTATTTTATGAGAAAATAAATCCATAGTTTTTGCCAATTACATATCATTGTTTTTAATCATTAAAAGTATTTTGTAAAAATTTTTTAAAACCATTTGATTAAAAATAACTTGTATCATCATAACTGAAAATTCCAAAAATGATAAATTTTTCAGTTATGTTCGTCTAATTCGTTAATACATAAACAAGGTTTGCATGACCAATTATACATTAAAAAATTTGAGTTTATGATAATTTTTATTGTTAAAAATACATTTCAATGATCAAGTTGTTTTATTCTAAATGAGTTCTTTTGAAACTGAACATTATGAAAAACTTTATGACGATTACAAGAAACTGATGTCAGAATATAAAAAATTAAGAGAAAAAGGTAATCCTGTTGATGGTAAATTGGAGGAATTACATAACAAGCAGCAAGAGATTGCCAAAGAATTTTCAAAAATAGATAAAAAAAGGAAATTGATGTAAATCTTGCCCATGTTCAAGATCTAGGATGTCTCTTTTCTTGTAAATGCATTTTTGATGTGATGATATTGGTTGGCGTGATGGGATTTATCTCCAGCTTGTGTTGCTCCAAATGATGTTTCTCTAAAAATATTTGCCCTTTTCAAAAAACACATGAGTCAAAAGAATGTTGATGACGTCCTAAACTGCAGTGTCATATCATGTGAGATCCATGTAAGATCACTGCTAATCTTTTAGGTGCGTAAAATTGATTTAACATTACCAACAACCAACGTAGTTGGAGAAAAAAGGCAGGTCTGGAAAATGCAATGGATGTGGCAAAGATATGCTGTCTGAGTTGACACATTGTTCCAACAGTTGCATTTTTGTGGAAATTAAAAATAGCAGATCCGTCGGCGGAACCCCGATAGAAATATGGGATGAGGAAAAACAACCAATTTGGATCTAATCCAAAGATCGTGTCTGATTCCTGTTTTATCTTTCATATAAGTAAAAATATGGGTAGTATGTCCGAAAATATTATATTTTGTAATGTATATGACATTAATCTGGTGAATAATGAATGTGGTTTGATGAACCTTTCGAAGAATTTCGAAGAATGTCTGACCGCTTTTTTAACACGGGAGACATCTTTGGAAGTAACTGGTCTGGAGACAGACAGCAAGTAGGTCCATACTATTATGGATATACGATGACAGTCGGACCTGATGGACGGCCTGTAATCAAAGAGTATGGCAATGTAAGGCCGACTAGCAGTATCGACAGTA
>JAOUNZ010000110.1 GCA_029880665.1 Candidatus Nitrosopumilus sp. | reverse complement strand
AAAAAGTACAGTCTTCACTGCATGCGTTTTTTTTGATATTGTTTAATTGCTCTACATCCACCTTGTTCCCGTTAAAATCCCTGGTTATCTCGTTTGCACACTGTGCTAAATATTTCAAATCATCATCTGGGACATCAAATAGTTTTTCTGCGTCATCAGCCGAGATTTGCATTCCAGAAAATACTTTTTCCTGGCACTCCTTGATGAATTCCTTGTCCATGATCAGATGTTTTCATATTCCATTTATAACAATACTGGAAAGGTTAACCATGCATCTGTGATGGGGTTAACACTCAGACAAAATGGTGTCTTGCAGCCTGAATTGTCTCTATGGTCTTTTTTAGCAGCAAGTCAAGATCTTTTTCTGAGATTGCAAGTGGCGGAACAAGCATGACAATATTTCCAAGAGTTCTAAGATAGATTCCGTTCTTTTTGCCTTCCTCAAAGAATATCTTGTTGATTGACTTCTTTGACTGAATCGGTGTTTTCTTGGCCTTGTTTGACACTAGCTCGATTCCCATTAGCATTCCACTGTGTCTGATATCACCTACAATATCCATGTCTGATATCTGCATGTAATGTTTCTCAAATGTCTTGGCAGTCTTTTGGATCCTTTTGATGAGATGATTTTTTTGATACATTTCGATATTTTTGTTTGCAACTGCCGCGGCTATCGGATTTCCCGTATATGTGTGGCCGTGAAACAGATGCCTCCAATCATTGAATTCCCCCAAAAACGAGTCATAGATTTTCTTGCTTGTTAAAGTTGCAGCCATTGTCAGATATCCGCCTGTCAGCATCTTTCCATATGCCACGATGTCTGGAATGCTTTTTTGTTCCTCGTATTGCACCATGGATCCCATCCTGCCAAACCCTGTTGCAATTTCATCCAAGACCAGCAGCACTCCATGTTTTTTACATAACTGGCTTATCTTCCTCTGAAATCCTTTTGGGTAAATGATCACACCACCTGCAACTTGTGCGCCGCTCTCCATCACAAAAGCTGCTATGTTGTTGTCTTCTGATATCCTCTTTTCGATTTTTTCTAAGCAATGTTCCTGGTAATCTGAAAACGTGAATCCTTTTGGAACTCGGTACTTGTTGGGTACTGGAAACTGTATCGTTGCAAACAGCTGCTTTTTGAATTTGCTGAAAAATTCAGGGACATACCCTACAGACATTGCGCCAAACGTGTCTCCGTGATACCCGTTCTCCACTGTGGCAATCTCTGTCTTTTTCTCCCCCTTGTTTTTCCAGTACTGCAGTGCAATCTTTATGGAAATCTCCATTGCCGATGAACCGTTGTCTGAATAAAACACCCTGTTCATCCCTGGTGAGATTCTGATCAAGCTTGCTGCAAGTTTTTCGGCAGGTTCGTTAGTCAGGTTAAACATTGATGAGTGCTGAAGCTTTTTGCTCTGACTTCTAATTGCATTGACCAACTCTGGATTTGAGTGCCCCCAAACATTGCACCACATTGATCCTACCGCATCAATCATCTTGTTGCCTTTGGAATCAGTAAGCCACATCCCTTTTCCACTTTTTATCTGGGTAAATGTGTCCCATTCACTCATCTGTGTATTTGGATGCCACACAAAACTTGTCTTCAACTAGCAACGGTGATGTCGCCTGTTCTTAATAATCAAACGATTGGTTTACGGATATTCCCTTTTTCTTCTATAGGCTCCGCATTTGTGGCATGGCTTTTTTTTCTGACCTGGAAGAGTCAATTCCAAAGGCGTCCCGCAGTCCAGACATGACTCTTTTGGATTTTGCGACATGGCTTTTCTGAAACTGCGCCGACTTAAGCGTATTGGTACTGTGTAGTTTTGGCCTGTTTTTTGCCCTTGCGCCAAAGCTTGAATTATTTGTCGTGGTTTCTATCTTTTAGACATGTGATGGCAATGCAAATAATTACCCTATATTTTTGGCAAATTCCCACTCTTGTCTAAATTTGATTTACAGACTTTGCAATACAACCTAATTTCAGTTGACGGGAATTTTGCCCCGCAATTCTTGCAAGTGTAAAATTCTGTCTTGCCCAATAACGTATGTGAAAGTGTTATGAACTTAAGCATATTGATGGCCTTTGAAACTTTAGATGTGATTTTAAATTATCTTGTCGTTTTGCATGGTATGAAACGTGAACGGCTCACTGATCGTAGATATCTAAGGGATGGCCTAAACTGTCATCTAAAGTGTGACGTTGCGTTGCAAAACACATCTGTTAAACTCCGTCTGTACAAACCAGAGCCTTTACACATGTTTCTAATCATTAAGGTTGGCAAGTATCCTTTCAAGATCTTGTTTTTCGTATCTGAGACTCTTTACAGTAGTTCCTTCCTGCAGTGTTAGGGCAAATTTCTCCAACATTGTCTTGTCTTTTTCAGAAATTTCTGACGTATGAATCGCCTTATTCAGGTTAGTTGTCTGACTGGATAATCTTGAATCTGTTTTCTCTGTATTTTTCCCCAAGGAGATTAGATTGGTCAACTCATCTTTAATCCCGTTTAGAATCTCAATTATGGCATCAAGGTTTGCAGACATACAATACTGGTCATTTACTTGTTAATTAACCTAGGACAGATCAGAGGGAATCAACACGTCTGAAATGAAATCAGAGACTGGGTTTCAAACAACAAGATTAATCAATCACAAACTTGGAGATGGTTTGTTGGAATCCCTGTTCATATCTGGCACTGACACTGACATTGGAAAAACATATGTTACTGCAGGTCTGGCTGTGACGTTTCGAATGATGGGCATCGATGTAGGTGTGATGAAACCATTTGCTGCAGGCAAGGCACAAAAAAAGGGCTTCAAGTCAGAAGATGTCGAGATCCTTGCAAATGCTGCACAGGTAAGTGATCCTGAAAAATTGCTAAACCCGCAATTCTTTCCAATCGCAGCATCCCCCTATACTGCGTGGATGAATCTGAAGACTAAACCACGAATAAACTCTGTCCTTTCAAGCTTCAAGACCCTTTCAAAGGCTCACTCTATGATGTTAGTTGAAGGAATGGGCGGCATCATGACACCCATTCTTAAAAATTATTTTGTTATTGACTTGATCAAGGACATGAAAATCCCGTCTGTCCTTGTAACTCGCACCAAAGTCGGCACCGTCAATCACACTATAATGACTGTGCAAATGTGCCAAAAATACAAAATTCCAATCAAAGGGATAATCATCAATGATTTTGATTCTGATGGGTACAAAATTCAAGAGCTTACACGCGATTTGAAATCCCTTACACGGATACCTATTTTGGGCGCAATCCCGTTTATCAAGGACATGAGCGATTTATCCATGTATCGCATATTCAAAAAGAACCTGAACCTAAAATTACTCTTGTGATGATTTTCATATTCTTAAAATTTTAAACTTGCTTGCTCCTCCGACATTTACAAATTGAGCAATGTCAAATATGATCTTTGAAAACGTATTGTTATCCTCAGACAGGACAAAGGATTTTTTTCCAACAGGAATACTCTCAGACAACACTACCCATATGTTTTCTTTTTCAGGTTGAATCTTTTCCAATTGGGTGATCTTCTGATTGATTGTTTTGATGTCAGATGATTTTGGTATGCAAATTAACAGCGTCTTTTTTGGATCTTTTTCCAACGTTTTAAGATCCGGAATAATGATGTCTATCTCAACTCCGACATGTTCTATTTTTCTTTGGCTGGTTATCAGAGCGTTAGTGAGCAGATAATGCAGTAACCCAGTTGCCAAAATCCCGACGCTTTCATCTTTTTTGCCCATGGAAATTACCTGCTCATAGCAATTAGACGTGACTTCTTTGATCATCTCGTCGAATTTTTTCTCTGCTATCAGTTTGGGAATTGTTTGCGAGTTTTCTATATATCCAAACAGGTATTCCTTGATTGGGTTTGCCTCCTCATCCATCTAACAATCGTGTATTTTTTGGCATGAAAAAGTGTTTTGCCATGCAATACGCTTAAGTTGACACAAAAATTTCAATCACATGTCATGAAAGTAACTGTAAAAGAGGGTTGGAGCGGAAAAAGCAAAATGGCAATTGTGGCTATGGCAGCAAGTCTGATTGTAATTGTGGCAATATTCTTGTTTGACTGATGCCTTGATGGTTCCAAATTTTTAATCAAATGATGCAATGATCATTTTTTTCCTTTACTAGTAACTTTCCAAATGTGGGCATGTCAGACTAATTATTCTCTAGCCATGCTTATGGTGAACTTGCAATGGCTGCATGTTTCGTGCTCTTTTACAGCATATGTTAAACCGCAATTTGGACAAACTACAAACTCTGTCATGCTTTACTGGGCTAATCCGTCTCATATGTATGGTTGGTATGTCCTGGTGTTTTTACAGATCATGATCTGAAGGAATGGTTAATCGCTTTATGCATGTGCCATACAGTTGGATTTTTTTT
>JAOUNZ010000109.1 GCA_029880665.1 Candidatus Nitrosopumilus sp. | reverse complement strand
AAGGCTCTTTGTGCTGGAAATACTGATTAAAGAATGATGAAAATTCCATGATTTTCTTCAAAGCTCGGTCAAGATGATTCTGTTCTAAAAGAGAGCCAACCTCATTTGACAGAGTTTTAATTTTTTCCTCTGCCTCTAGGTCTTTCTCATCAAACGGTTCAGTTTCAGGGACTTTTCCGTCAAAGGATTTTTTGGCAAATCCAAGGGCTCGATTAACAAAGTTTCCAAGATTTCCAATCAATTCGGAATTAATCCTTGTGGTAAAATCATCCCAATCAAAATTCAAATCATCTTGAGAATAAGGGGTGATAGACACAAGATAAAATCTAAGATAGTCTGCTGGATAATATTCCAAGAATTGCTTTAGGCCGATGTACCAGTTTCTGCTTTTTGAGATCTTTTTTCCTTGAAGTGTCAGATGGCCACGTGTTGGGATATAGTCAGGTAATTTGTATTCACTGCCAATACCCAGTCGCATTGCAGGCAGAAAAAGATAATGGTGGTATACGATGTCTTTTCCAATAAAGTGATAAATGTCAGCAGAGTTCCAAAATGATTTTCCGTCAATTCCTTTATCGCCAAGAAATTTCAGTGCGGTTGAGATGTATGCCAAATGGTTATCAAACCAGCCATAGAATACTTTGTCATTTGCATCAGCAAGTGGAATAGGAACGCCCCAAGTGATATCACGAGTTATATCCCAATCAATCAGGCCTGATTTAATCCAGTTCTGGACGTATTTTTTTACATCTTTTTGAAGATGTTCGTTTTCGTCCAGCCATCTTGATAAAGAATCTCCAAAATTAGTCAGTCTGAAAAAGTAATGCGTAGTTTTTTCTTTTGTTGGAGGTTGGCCACAAAGAGAGCATTTGGGATCAGTTATTTCATCTGGAACACGTCCACAACTTTCACATAAATCCGAATACTGATCTTCAGCCTTACAGTAAGGGCACATGCCTTTAACATATCGATCAGGCAGAAACTTCTTATCGGTATTACAATAAAATTGAATAATTTCTTTCTCATAGATGTGTCCTGAATCATTTAGTTTTTTGAATACATCCTGAACAAAGGCAATATTTTCAGAAGAGCTAGTTTTGTAGAAATAGTCAAAACTGATGTTGAATGCAGAGAAATCTTCAAAATCACGTTTATTCCAATGAGTCACATATTCTGCAGGAGTTTTTCCTTCTTTTTCAGATTGAATCAGAATGGGCGTACCATAGTCATCAGATGCACAGACATAGTAAGCTTCAACACCATTTAGTTTTAAAAATCTTGTAGTCACATCGGCAGGAAGATAAGTCGATGCAACATGCCCTAGATGGATTTCACCATTTGCATAGGGCAATGCGCTTGTGATAATAGCTTTTTTGTTCATCAGATGTGAAATAATTAAACGGTATTGAGCTTAAGAAGCTTACCAACTATTTGCGTATTTTACTTGTTCGGAAGTAAGTTTGTCAATTTTGACATTCATTGCACTTAGTGCATCGACTGCCACTTGTCTATCAATTTCTTCAGGAACGTTGATAATTTTATTTTCCATTTTCTCGTGATTTTTAAGGATGTATAGAATGGACAGTATTTGGTTTGAGAAAGATTGTGCCATTACTTCTGGCGGATGGCCTTCAGCTGCAACCAAGTTTGCAAGTCTACCCCGCCCAATTAGGTAAACTGTTTTTCCGTTCTTCAGCATACATTCATCAAGATTAGGTCTTACTTCTTTAACAGATTTTGATGACTTGAGTAAGAATTTACTATCGATTTCCACATCAAAGTGGCCAACATTGCCCATAATTGCACCGTTTTTCATTTGCAAGATGTGTTCTTTTCTAATAACACTAGTCATTCCAGTACAGGTTACAAACATATCACCAATCTTGGCTGCCTGTGACATTGGCATTACTTCAAATCCATCCATATGAGCCTCAAGTGCTTTTATTGGATCAACTTCAGTAACAATCACTTTTGAACCCATTCCATGGAATCTAGATGCAACTCCACGTCCAACCCAGCCATATCCAACCACCACAACACGTTTTGATGCCATAAGGAGATTCATTCCACGAAGATATCCGTCAATAGTACTTTGTCCAGTGCCGTATCGATTATCAAACATGTGTTTTGTGTATGCTTCATTAACTAAGATTACAGGGTAGCGAAGTTTACCTTGATTTTCCACAGCTCTGATTCTAGTTACGCCCGCAGTTGTTTCCTCAGTTGCGCCAAAAATTTTCATAGTATTAAACCTCTTATCAAAGTGAGCTTTGATATTCATATCAGCCCCATCATCAGTCAAGATAGTTGGTTTATGTTTTAGTACCTGATCAATGCACCAGTCATATTCTTTGACAGACTGACCATGCCAAGCATATACATGAATGCCCTGCGATGCCAAAAATGCGGCGATATTGTCCTGAGTAGTTAATGGGTTTCCGCCACAGCATGCAACAGTTGCCCCTAGTTCTTTAGCACCCATCAATAAAACAGATGTCTCTTTTGTGATGTGCAAACAGAAACCAAGGGTAACCCCTTTGAGAGGTTTTGATTTTTTAAAACGATTAATTGTGTTGCCAAGAATTTGCATGTGAGACCTAGCCCATTGATAAGACAGTTTTCCTTCTTGAACTAGCTTTGAACTAGTCTTTACTTTACTCAACAAGTTTCACTTCAAATTATACTATAAAATTCTATCATGCGAATGTAAATAAATAACAAACATATCAGAAAAATATTGACTTGGAAGAAAATTGCAGATAAAGGTGCTGTTGCTGCTGGAAAAGGCAAAGCCTTCAAAATAGACGGAAAACAAATTGCAATTTTCAATCAAGACGGATATCATGCAATAGATGATCTTTGTGTTCATCAGGACGGCTCAATTGCACCTGGAAAGTTAGAAGGAGACATTGTAGAATGCCCTTTACATTTTTGGCATTATAACATAAAGACCGGAGAATTGACAGATTATCTCAAGGATGTGAAACTTGAAACATACTCAGTTGAATCAAGAGATGACGGCATTTACGTAGATATATGATAAAGATAAGTTTTAGAAAAAATGCATTTTTTGTAAAAAACTAAATGCATGCAAGGATAAACTAGATCTTGTGACAAATATGAGATAGATCATACATCGGTAATTATGTAGCAATATCAAAAACAGCATATCAGACAGCATGTGTTCAAAATGAACTAGTAATCAATAACAGGCATAAGTTTTATTCATGTATAATTTGAAAAGTCACTATTGAATCAAGACATCATCAATGAGATCATCAATCAAAACTATTCCAAAATTATTGAGAACATTGAGAAATTTGTTTCCGAGCAGGTTGAGAAAAACAATGCAAATGGGGTAATTTTAGGATTAAGCGGAGGCATAGATTCGGCAGTTTTAGCATATATCTGTAAAAGAAAACTAAAAGAGAAGACATTGGCAATAATCATGCCAGACACGTCAATTACACCCAACATAGAAACCGATGATGCGCTAAAGATGATTGCATTGACTGGAATAGAGTACAAGTTAATCGATATCAAGCCAATCATAAAAGAATATACAATGTATTTGGAACCAAACGAAAAAGCTAGAGGAAATCTCCGTGCAAGAGTCAGAACAAATATCCTGTATTATTATGCCAACATCAGGAATTATCTTGTTCTAGGATCAAGTGATAAAAGTGAGTACTTGATTGGATACTTTACAAAATTTGGGGATGGCGCATCAGACATCACGCCAATCATATCATTATACAAACTGCAGGTAAGGGAAATTGCAAAACATCTAGAGGTGCCAGAGAATGTAATTTCAAAGAAGAGTAGCCCGCACCTATGGAAAGAGCATGAAGCAGAAAAAGAGATAGGAATTTCATATGAGGAGATAGATTCCGTTTTGTATTGCATGTTTGATAAAAAACTGTCAAATTCAGAAACGGAAAAAGTCACAGGGATTGACAAAAACATGATTGAAAAAATTCAGAGATTAAACATAAGCAGCGAACATAAAAGAACAGCAACACCAAAACCAGAGATTTGAGCATGAAACTTCAAGATACACTATCAAATTCAGGGCAAACAGTAGATGTTTCAAAAAAGGTCAAGATTTACCTCTGCGGAGTTACAGTGTATGATGAATCACATATAGGGCATGCAAGAACAATCATAGTTTTTGATGTCTTAAAAAGATATCTTGAGAGCAAGGGAACAGAAGTAGAATTTGTTCAGAATTTCACGGATGTTGATGACAAAATAATCAATCGTGCAAACGCAGAGAAAGTAACTGCAGACAACATCAGTACAAAATACATTGCAAATTATTTTACAGATTTTGATGGGTTGAATGTAAAAAGGGCAACAAGATATCCCAAAGCAACAGAGCACATAGAAGACATTATCAAGTTTATTGAAAAATTAATTGAAAAAGAAGTCGCATATG
>JAOUNZ010000108.1 GCA_029880665.1 Candidatus Nitrosopumilus sp. | reverse complement strand
TGCAGCACTAAATGCAATCCAAAAGATCACTGGAAAGATTTCCGAATTGAAAATCAAAGACTATGGACTGGCTTCCATTTCTGGGGGTTCCACTGCACTGTGTGAAGTGACAGTGACTATAGAGGATGCAAATAGAAACAAGGTCTCATCAAAATCTGTAGGAGAGGATATTGTGACTACAAGTGTTCAAGCTGTGATCGATGGAATCAATAGGATGATGCTCAAAAACATGCTTAGCGAAAAGCAACTAAGCTGACTCGTGATGATTTAATGTACAAAATCTCATTAATTACAGGTGATGGAATAGGTCCTGAACTATCCGAATCTGCCGTATCAATACTGAACACAATTCATGACAAGTTTGACTTGAAATTTGGCATTACGAAATTGTCTGCCGGTGACAAGGCTCTATCTAAGACAGGAAATGCACTGCCTGATGATGTTGTTTCTGCAATAAAGCAATCTGACGTGTGTCTTAAAGCTCCTGTCGGTGAGAGTGCATCTGATGTGATTGTTGTATTGAGACGTACTCTTGACTTGTATGCTAATATCAGACCTGCAAAGTCATATCCACATATGCCTGCATTGCGTGATGATATTGACATGGTGATAGTTCGCGAGAATACTGAGGATCTTTATACTGGAAAGGAATTCACCTTGGGCAATGCAGCAGTCGCATTACGGATAATTTCAGAGGCTGCATCAAAGCGAATTGCAAAGTATGCATTTGAGACTGCAAAGCAGCGTGATTCGATGAGAAAGGTAACATGCGTTCACAAATCCAACGTAATGCGCATGACTGATGGATTGTTTGCAAAAGCATGCACTGATATATCCAAGGAGTATTCGGACATTGCATTTGAGCAGATGTATGTTGATGCATGTGCAATGAATCTAATTCGTCAACCAGAAAAGTTTGACGTCATAGTCACAACAAACTTGTTTGGTGATATCTTGTCTGATGAGTCATCCCAAGTGGTTGGAGGGCTGGGGATGGCACCTGCTGCCAATATTGGAGACAACTTTGCTCTCTTTGAGCCAGTTCATGGTGCTGCATTTGATATTGCAGGACAAAACATTGCAAACCCATCATCGTTTTTACTGTCCATCAAAATGATGCTTGATTGGCTTGGCAACAAACACAATGATTCCAAATGCATTGATGTAGGCAAGCGATTGGAGTCTACTATCTTTGGTTTGGTAAAGAACGGTGTAAAGACTATGGATATTGGAGGGGACAAGACCACTTCAGAGTTTACAAAGCAGATTACTGATAATCTCTAAAAATAGAATCACATCTTTTTGTGCCTGGGGGTGTGCCGTGTTTTGAGGATAACTATATCATAACGAACAGTATGGTTTATTCATATGAATCATCAACAAAAAATAAGAAATAGACTAATTGTTCTCTATTTAGAATCTAATGTAGGATCGGAATTTTTATTTTTTCTACTGGATGCTTGAATACATTATAATGAGTATCCGCTGTCAGTAGGTTATCAAATACCATATTGCATCTGTGACACTTCCACACTGTTTTTGTTTGCATCAAAACTTGCATCAAATCAATAATATAAAAGCATGACGTAGACGTTACAAGGAACAATTATTTTGATATAAAATTAGATAAATAGGTATGAATTGCTATTTTAGGACCTAATTTGGAATTGCATGATTTATCCAGATCTAATTAGGAATGATTACACAAATGTCCTCGTCCGTATAAATACGCAATTAAAAACAACATTTCTAACACTGTCCATCTATTCCCATCAGCGTTATAGTTGAGCGTACGTTATCAATTCCTCTAATCTTCCAAATAATTATCTGTCTTAGTTCTTCAAATCTTTCACTCTGTAGGTTTGTTACAATATCATAAGCACCAAATACTCCGTACACATTTTTTACACAATCAATTTTTTTTAAATCTGAAATTACTTGTTCTTCAGACCCTAGCTCGCAGTTTATTAAAACAAATGCTTTTGACATAAACCTTCTCCGTATTATCCGTTAATCTTTTCTCCCAACTCACAGTTAAGCAATACACGTGTATTTCCTACAATATCCAACTCTCTTTTAATTGCCATTATCCTAATGCGTTAGTCAAAATCATATTTTAATAGATCTCAAGTAATAATTTAAAAATTTAAAATACAAATGGATAAATTCAAACAAATTTTAAGAAATTTTTCATTAATTTTCAATTTTATCTAGCATTGATGAGATTTGAACATATTAGATATGTAATATGTTATGTCTCGAATGGATGATGTTGCATCTATCGATGCAATGGAAAGTGTTGTTAATTGGAATTTTATTGTTGGAATCTCAATTCGTTCCGACATTTCAAATTCTTTGTATGTCTGAAAGATAAACATGTGTCGTAATTTCAACTCTTAATATGTCATGACTAAATTGGATTTTGATAATAGATCTTAATACAAACAACTGACAGTTGTTTGATGACATCAATCATTCATTAAAAATCAGAAATCATATTTAGATCATTCTAAGTTTCCGTTTTAAGTAAATTATGTGATTGTTAGTTTAGGATTCTGCGGAGTCATCTAACCGTTTAACCAACTATAACCGTCCAAAAGGATGGGCATACTTTGGCCCATCCTCTAAAATTATTCTGTATATGTATATCACGCATATTGATGATTGCTGTGAACCAATTATTCTTAATATCTTCTCTTTTTCAACGCCGTTATGGCTGCAAATAAAATGAATACAAATCCTGCCACTCCAACCATTATTGAAAAAACTAGGATCGTAAAAGACAGAAAAAACAAAATCCTTCCCACTCTTTTTGATTTTTTTATTGCAAACGAGACTATCACTGCAAAGAAACATAACCCTGTAGAAATAACTCCGAATACTATAAACCAATCAACAAATCCTGACAAATCTTTGCTTGTGTAGAAATTGATTATTTCTAAAATTCTTCCAATATTTGAAATGGCAATCAAAATTGGTAAAACGCCAGCAAATCCACCAATAATTGCAAGGATTTGATATGAATGAAAATTAGAAACTATTTTTAATGGATTATTTTCTTGTCTTATTCTTGACAAGCCCTGAATAAATTTTGACTCTTTATGATCTTGTCGGACTCCACAAAAAGAACAGAATTTTGAAGATTGTACAAGTACTTTTTCACAGTTCCAACATAAGATGCTAACATCATCTGAATGATGTTCAGTGGGATTTTTTGTTATGCTTTCTATTCTCTTTATTTCTAATTCTTCTACATATTGAATATCAGAGTTATAGATTTTTTTATTTTCAGCAATACTTTTTTTAATGTGTTCTAGTCTTGAGATGTCTCCTATGTTGTTATTCAATAGATTTTCAATCTTTTCTAATAGGGTAACCATTACTATCAACTATATGATCTCTTAAAGTTTCTTAGCATTAAAAATATGTAGACTCTTACATATCAACTCAATGTATTTTTTGGATTAACACTCATCTTTTTTGGTTAAACATGCATATCACATTAATTGGAGTCATAACAAATTGATAGGAATCCTTAAGAGCCAAATTATCAGAAGCAGGCGGTATGTCTAAACTTTCGGCACCACTTCCACCAGCTCCAGTATTAACTGTGTGTTTTGGCCATTGCGGTATTGGATTAGGTGCTGAAACTTATCGTAGATTGTTGCTTGATGTTGGGGCTGATCCATTGAAGCCAACCATTAAAACTTCCAAGGATGAATCAAGAGTCTTAAAACGATATGGAAGTACAATTTTACGATTTTCACCCACTTATGGCTCGGGAGAAATTCCACTCATACCAAGGGCACTTCTTGTAGATTTGGATCCAAGAGCTGCAAATTTGATCCTTCAATCATATCCTGATCTTTTTGCTTTGCGCGAAAAACATGTTATTTATGGATCTGGGGGTGCCGCAAGAAACTGGGCAGAGGGAAGATCCAGATTTAATCATGAAATGAAAACCAAAGTCAATATTAAAAAACAACTTGTTGAGCTTTCGCCAGAACCTGTACGTGGATATGTTGTTCCTTTTGCAATGGGTGGAGGCACAGGAAGCTCTTTTGCAAGTTCTTTTATCGAATTTGTAAAAACGGATTCAAAAGATCCTACTACTGTTGCCACTTTTGGTTTGTTACCTGAATTTGGATGGGACCCTGTAATTTTTGAATCTGCAGCAATTAACATAATCATGAATTTAGAACACCAGATAAAATTTAGTGATTGCTCTGTTTTGTTCTCAAATAAAATTTTAAGACAACTAGCACATCAAAACGAGAAAAAGATCCAAAAGATTCCATCCATAATTGATGATCTGCCAAAAGAACACGAGGTGGGATGGAAAGATTACAAGGGTATGAATTTGATTGTTGCAAATGCCATTTCCATGTTCATCTCTTCATTTGCAAGAGAAACGGAATGGGACATGTCTAATTACCGAACATGGCTTACCACAAAAAGA
>JAOUNZ010000107.1 GCA_029880665.1 Candidatus Nitrosopumilus sp. | reverse complement strand
ACAGACGTTCAGGATATTCCAGAGATGACAGACGTTCAGGATATTCCAGAGATGACAGACGTTCAGGATATTCCAGAGATGACAGACGTTCAGGATATTCCAGAGATGTCTCTGGAGGAGAATCTACAACTGTAACATGTGCTGATTGTAGCGCTGAATGTCAAATTCCATTTGTTCCGAGAACTGATAGACCTGTTTACTGTAACGATTGTTTCAGGAAAAACAAACCACGTGATTCCGAAAGTGGCATAGATGACAGAGGTTCAAGATCATCTTTTGGTCAAAAATCTAGTAAAAATGAATCTAGATCCAAGAAATCAAGAAATAACAAGTTTTTGAAAAAACAGGAGATCTTTTATTCCAACGGTTCGGATAAATTTTATGCTGGAATAAAAGAAAAATTATTTGAAATTTTAGGAGGTAAGACTTGTTCAAGCTGTGGTTTTAAGGATGAAAGGGCATTGGGAATCAGCCACATATTTAGTGATGATTCATCTGACCGTGCTGGACAAGGAAATACTTCACTAATGGGAAAATATGTCTCAGAGCCTGAACTTGCCCGAAAAGAGCTCAAAGTACTGTGCTTAAATTGTAATGAATTAAGGGAAGTCATGTCAAAACCTAAAGAAAACTATTCAAAACCTAAACAGAAAAAGAGTAGATATTTCCCACGTTAATCTCTAAAATCATCTTTGAGAATTTGTTAACACTTTAATTATAATTATTTTGGAATTAAATCATGAAAGGTGACTTTAAGGCATTAGGAATTTCTTTGATTGTCATAGTTGGAGTTATAGCTCTCTATACTGTGTTTGGTCGATAGATTATTCCTTAACAATTTCTACAACATTTTCAAGAATGCTAGTTGAAACTATCTGGTGTTCTTTATCAATGACCGACTGGATAAAGTCGGCAAATTTTTCCACATCTGTTCCATCTCTTAATAATATACTATGAGCTGATTTATCTTTTAATGAAATAACTAATTCATTTTTAACAATATTCAGAATTCCTGTGATGAAAGTTTCTTTACCCTCCTTGATGAAAATTAATGTGGCTAATTTTGTAGCTTCGTATCTATCGTCACATATAATACTAATTTTCATTTATTTTCAAAAAGGAATTCATCTATCTTATTCTTTGCTTCTTCTCTTTTTTTCTGATGAATTGTAAGAAAATTATTAATTTTTTCAATTAGAATTGCTTTTAATTCTCCTGAAAGTAATCTCCCAGATATGTAATTCTCATAAATTGATTTTAATTTATTGTCATCTGGCTCAAAAAATATTCTTAGGTATTGATATGATACATCGACATCTGGATTACCTCCAAGTTTTCTATGCTGTTCAACATCTGGTTGCCCTCCTGAAAATGCATATCTGTTAATTTTATTTTTCACCATATTTGGTGTATCTGTTGTGTACACTGTACCCTTTTCATCAGAAGCTGACATTTTTCCACCTGGGCCCTCTAAACCTGGAATCATTATGTTGTGAATTAGTGCTGGCTTTGGTTTTCCTATTTTTGGTGCTATGTCTCTTGTTAATCTGAAGTGAGGATCTTGATCTACTCCCAATGGAATTAAAACTGGTTTATCTTCAATAAAGCATGGTGCAGATTGTAAAGATGTATAGAAAATCATACCAATATTTGTTTCATTTGTAAATCCAAACGTAGCTTTTGTATTGGAAAAATTAATTTTTTTTGCTACTTGTGCTGCAATTGGATAGAGTGTTTGAATATTTTTTGTATTGATAATAATTTTTGTTTTTTCTGGTTTGAAACCTAAAGCAATAAAGTCTAATGCATTTTCATATGCAAATTTCCCTGTTTCTTCTAAAGTCAAATCAGGCTTTGAATAAAATTTTTCATCATCAGTAAGCTGAAAATACATATTCACATCAAACTTTTCTTGTAACCATTTTGCAAACATCCATGGGACTAAATGTCCTATGTGAGTGTGGCCTGACGGTCCTCTGCCAGTATACAGAAAAAATTTGTTACCTTTTTCATACTCGTCAAGAATTCTGTTGAATTCTCTATGTGAAAAGAAAATTCCTCTTCTGAGCATATAGTGATCATCTCCCGTAACTCTTTTGATTCTGTCCAATAATTTTGAAGATATCTTTTCCGTGCCAAACTGCTTGACTAATTTATCATAATCAATATCTCCTTCAACATGCCAAGGAGTTACAATAAAGTTATCAACCGACATTCATCTTGAATTAGGTTAAGGTTTAAAAAGTCTTTTTCGAATTCTTTGCTGTTGTCACAAGTTTTTCATGATATTGAAAAAAAAATCATTCTCTCTCTTAGAGAAAACCCAAAACAATCTCCTGAGACTCTAGAAAAGTCAACACATCTCTCACCTGATCAAGTTAGACGAGGAATTGAATGGCTGAAATTAAAAGATTTAGCTAATGTTAATGAGTCAAAATCAAGCATTATCAGCTTAGGTAAAAATGGAATTGAATCTTTTCAAAAAGGACTGCCTGAAAGAAGATTACTGGATTTGCTAAAGAATGGACCTAGAAAATTATTTGATCTACAAAAAGAACTTGGATCTGTTTTTGGCACTTCAATCGGATTGGCAAGAAAAAATAATTGGATAGAAACATCATCTGAAAATGTTTCAATAAAGAATTTTCCGTTAGAACTTCCCGGTGAAAAAGCACTCAACCAAATCGGAGAGAAAAAATTACCAAAAGACGAAATTGACAATAATGACCTTTCTTCACTTCTAAAAAGACCTGATTTTATTGTTGAATGTGTTGTGAAAACTAAAGAAATCACCTTAACTGACTCTGCAAAATCAATAGTGATTTCAGATTCTTCTGGAGAAATAGATGTTGAAGCAAAAGTACCTGATACTTTTGTTGCAAGAACTCATCCACTAAAAGACACCATTGATGAAATTCGTGAAATATTTGTAACACTAGGTTTCTCGGAAATAATTGGTAATATGACTCAATCAAGCTTTTGGAATTTTGATGCTCTGTTTACTCCACAAGATCACCCTGCGCGAGAATTACAAGATACCTTTTATCTCGATAGTATTCCTGCCAAACAAATTGCAACTCCTGAACAAATTAGAAAAGTTTCTAATACTCACAAGAAAAATTGGAGGTATAATTGGGATATCAACGAGGCAAGAAAAATGGTTTTAAGAACTCACACTACTTGTGTCACAATCAAACATTTAGCAGAAAATAAGCCTGATGAAGCTAGAGTTTTTTCTCTAGGACGAGTATTTAGAAATGAAAAGGTCAGTTACAAACATCTTGTAGAATTTAATCAAATTGAAGGAGTTGTTGTTGGAAAAGATGCTAATCTTCGAAATTTAATGGGAATTCAGCAAGAATTCTATAAACGAATTGGAATTACAAAAATAAAATTTTGGCCAACGTTTTTTCCATATACAGAACCATCACTCCAAACAATGGTATATAACGAAAGATTGGAAAAATGGATTGAATTATTTGGAATGGGAATTTTTAGATCTGAAGTGACTAAACCACTTGGAATTACTAAACCTGTTTTAGCATGGGGTGGAGGTATTGAAAGAATTGCGATGCTAAAGTATGGTCTAGATGATGTAAGGGAATTTTATAATAATAATCTCAGTTGGTTAAGGAGTGCTACAAAATGCCAGTAGTTGAATTATCCTATGCACGACTTCAGAAATTGGTTGGCAAAGCAACAAAAAAACAAATTTCAGATTCATTACCTTTTCTTGGATTAGATATTGAATCTGAAGACAAAGACCTTGTCAGAATTGAATACAGTCCAAACAGACCTGATTATTCTACTGATTTTGGAATTGCGCTTGGTTTACAAGGATTACTAGGTATCAAAACCGGTGCAATTAAACTGAAAATTAAAAAATCAAACAAATACCAAATACTTGTAAAGTCTGATATATCAAAAATTCGCCCTTTTGTAACTGGAATTATAGCAAAAAATGGCAATATTGACAACCAAACTCTTGAACAGATCATACAAATGCAAGAGGATTTACATATGGGAATTGGTCGAAAACGTACCAAATCTTCAATTGGCATTCATGATCTTGATAGAATCTCATTTCCACTGATATATACAACAACTAACAGAAATACTAAATTCATTCCTCTCAAATCTATTAAAGAAAATACTATTTCTGAAATACTTGAACAAACTGATGTAGGTAGAAGTTATGGCTATATTTTAGGTAATTTTTCAAAGGTGCCAATAATTCTTGATTCCAATAATAACATAATATCTCTCCCTCCAATCATCAATGCAGCAGTCACAACTGTCACAACAAAAACAAAAAATCTCTTTGTTGAGGTAACAGGAATCAATAAGAGTGATATTGAAGATGTGCTTTCGGTAGTTGCAACCATTCTAGAAAGTGCTGGGTTTACTTTGGAATCAGTTAAAATATCTGGTGCAAAAAACTCATCACCTAAACTAGATCAAAA
>JAOUNZ010000106.1 GCA_029880665.1 Candidatus Nitrosopumilus sp. | reverse complement strand
TTTTATAATCCGCATGTGCTGAGAAACAAAAAAATTGGACCAACACTGAGGATTATAAAAAATTCATATCTTATTTATTAAAAAATAATTTGAACCTCAAAGCATTTAATCTGTGTGCTCATGAATCTGGGGCAACTGAAGAGGACAAGGTAAAGTTTACTGAAATCTTGTCTGAAAATAAAGACGATCCAAATTCCCTTACCTATACCATTAAACTCAATGATTCTGCTTTGAGCCTAATCCGTAGTTACAGTTTTTAATCATCTCTTTAATTTTGGGTTTACAATTACATCTAATGCATTTCCAATAAACACAAAGGCCAAGCCTGTTATGGCAATCATTATTCCTGGTGGCATTATCCACCACCACAGTCCTCTTGCAGCTGCTCCAAACGTATTTGCATCGTGTAAAATCTGACCCCAGGTTGGAAATGATGGATCTCCTAATCCTAAAAAACTAAGACCTGCTTCTGTGGTGATTGCTGCGGGAACTGAAATTGCGATGCTTGCAAACGCATATGGTAGTAATTGAGGCATTATGTGTTTGAGGATTGTTTTAGAGTCTTTTTGCCCCATCATATTTGCAGCATCTACATATCCGCGAGTTTTTATCTGCAGTGACATGCTCCTTGCCACTTTGGCTATGCCTACCCACCCAAAAATCATCAAAAACCCCACCATCAAAAATATGCTGTTACTGATTGTCACTGAAAGTATGATCAGAAATGGCAATGCTGGCAATGCGTAAATGACATCATTAAACCTCATCATCACTTCATCTGTTTTCTTACCTTTGTATCCTGCATACACTCCATAAAGCAATCCCATAATCACCGACGCGATAGATACGACTAGTCCTATAAACAATGCAAGAGGGGTTCCCCATAGAAGACCAATTGCCAAATCTCGTCTCAATTCATCAGTTCCCATAACCCCAAAGGTCTTTCCTCCAATGATTAGTTTTGATTCGTTAATCAGAGATTCAGATTTTACCCCGTACAAATCTATAGAAAAAATATAATCTCCTTTCAAAGATTTGTTTGTTTGAGTTTCTGAGAAAACAATATCCTCAGCAGGCAGATTATTTAATGTAAATTTGAATTTCTCTGATTGTAATGACAAGTTTTTTTTAATTGATTCATCAGTTGAAAATATCCTTTCAGAGTGAGTAGTTTTTGAATCAGAATAAGGCAGTGATGTAGATAACAACTCAATTTTGATGCCATCAGGTCTTATAACTGACATTTGTAATAGTGGGGAACATGTAGATAAAATCGTCTGGAAAATCATCATAATCAAAATTAAATCCAAATTGATGTGAAGTAAGTGATATTTCATCTTGGTATGTGTTTTGTATGTCAGGTTTTTCTAAAATCATATGTTCTGGAGTCTTCTCAATCATGAATATATTTACCCAAATAGGAATCGCAATTTTTGGATATGTAATCCAACTTTTTGGATTGTTCCATTCTTGAAAAGTTTCAACAGGAATTGCAATGATCGCAATTATTGATATCGCCACAAGAATTACTAGGATTGAAATTCCGGCAACTCCCATCTTGTTTTTGAAAAATTCCTCTTTTATCTCCGAGAGTGTTATGCTACTCATTGACCTGTCCTCACTCTGGGATCAAAATATCCATAGAGTAAATCTGCAATGAATATGCTGATCAAAAAGAAAACTGTAAGCAAGTATGTGGCACCAATAATCACAGGCAAATCCATTACCGATATTGCTTCAAAGTATAATCTTCCCATACCTGGCCAATCAAACACTGCTTCTGTGATAATTGCCCCTCCAAGTGAACCTGACAAACTCAGTGCCAGAATTGTAACAATTGGCGCTGCTGCATTTCTTAGGGCATGCGTATAGATTATTTTTTTTTGGTTAACCCCCATTGTTTTTTTGGCCATGATGAAATCTTCCTGCATTATTCCGATCATGAAATTTCTTACCATGTATGCCCATGATCCAAACCCTATCATCACGATTGTGATCAATGGCAATGCCATATGATACAGCAAAGATCCAACATACCTTGGATCTGATGATGGAATGTCTGGAGTTGCCCTTGCTGGAAAAATTTGATATGTGAACGCAAATAAGAAAATCATTAACATTCCTATCCACCATACTGGAAAACTGGAACTGACTATTGCAAAACTTGAAGTAATCCTATCTATGGTGGAACCAATCTTACTGCTGGATAAAGCTCCTAAAAAGATCCCAATTATGGATATGATTATTGTTGCTGTCGTAAAAAGTAAAACTGTTCTTGGTAGTTTTTCAAATAGTATGTCTTTGACATCTGATGAACCTGAATCACTTGTAAGAAACGTGGCATGCCCAAAATCAAGCAGTAATATTTTGTACATTGTAATGCCTATCCTTTGAGGAGAATACCATGGTTCGTCTAATCCTAAAATCTTGACTCTTTGTTCTATTTGGGTTTGAACGAATGCCTCAAATTCCTCAACTGATGAGAAGCTTTGTGCTATTGATGGATTCTCTGTAATCTCAGATCTTACTTGGAATACAATTCCTTGCTTTAGTATTGTATCCATATTTGAGCCTACCAAGGAAATTGTAATCAATAATGTGATCATTAATACCCCAAACATCGTTACTATTCTTGTGGCAACGTACCTTCTCATGCCCGATAACCTTCAGGGCACACAATTACTTTATAACACTAGATGTTTTCCTACAGTTTAATTACCTCGTAATCTGTCCAAGTATTAGAAAGACATGTCCTTTGATAGAGAAAGAGAAATGTTTACCGCAAAATGCGGTGACTGTGGAAATGATTGTCAGGTTCCATTCAAACCAAAAGACGACAGACCTGTTTATTGCAGAGAATGTTTCCAAAATCACAAGCCAGCTCCAAGATCTGGTGGTAGATTTGGTGGAAGATCTGGAGGTTATGGTGGAAATGATAGAGGTTCCAGATTTGGTAGAAGAGATGATAGGCCACGAGAAATGTTTGATGCAAAATGCGGTGACTGTGGAAATGATTGTCAGATACCATTCAAACCAAAAGACGACAGACCTGTTTATTGCAGAGAATGTTTCCAAAATCACAAACAAAACTAAAAAATCGTTTTGAGTAATTTTCAAAACTCCTCAATTTTATAAAACAAAGACTTAGAGTCGCTTGTGCATGCGATATTTTATTGGTGACCTTGACTTCAAGAGAAAAAATAATGATTGGGATGAATGGTCAGATTATTCAAAAACAAGATAGTATCCAGGCAATTTGACTGATGGTATTGTTAAGAGAATTCTGATTTCGAGTACACATCAATATGGAATTAGAGTTGAATTAAAAGATGGAAAAATAGGCCGTGTTCAAAATACAATTTGGTTATCAAAACCAGGCGAGAGTGAAACAAATTCTGGGTTTTATCAAAATAAAAAAAGCAAACATCTCGTCTTATTTTGGCAAGTTGTTATTATTTAAGTATTTTATGAACATATGTGTTGTTTTATGCTGAAAGTATTATAATTTAGTATGTTCATCTTCATCTGTATGGTGAAAAAAAATTCTTTTGATCCTGACAATCTAGTTCTAAGCAAGCAAGAAATCCTTGAATTTTGCGACAGGGTGTTGGAAAAATGGAATAAAAATCCAACCAAGAATGCTAAAAATATCATTGCAATGGGTGCGGTCAAGGCAAGTGTGATGTGGACTGATGATGAATCCCTTAAGGCAATATGGAGTGAAATTTTGAATTGGACATTTGAACTTCTATATGAAAATGCCATGGCTAATGACGACAAAGAATGGGCAAATGTTAGGAAAAAATTAAAGAGTAAAACATAACCTGCCCCTAATGATGTTATGAGTGCTAATACTATCAAAAAAGCAAAGAAACTTGTTGAAACTGGCGGTGTGGTAAAAATCGATGATGATTTATTTCAAATAAAATCATCCTCTGATCCTGAAAAATCTTATTTTGTAACTTCTGACGTATGTGAATGCCCTGGATTCAAAAATTTTTACAAATTTCATCACGGTAAAGGACTAAAAGCAAATTGCTCTCATTTGGAAGCCATTAGAATATTCAAACAAGAAAACATCTCTTAAATCTTTTTAGATTTTTTCACATCTATTTTTCCAACATATGTTTTATTTTTTGTAACTATGATGGGACGTAAAACTAATCCTGGGTATTTCACCATCAGTTTGATGAGTTGATTATCAGTCATTTTGGTTTTTTCTAAATCTAACTCTTTGTACATTCTGTCTCTTTTTCTGAGCATTTCTGTAGGTTTTTTTCCTGTTGCTTTGATGATTTTTTCAAGTTCTGTCTCTGAAAATGGTTCTTTGAAAAAGTCTCTTTTTTCAATATCTTCTTTCATCCTCTCCAACTCTGCAATTGCTTTTTTACAAGTAATACATGTTGATTTGTGATATATCTTCAACTTATATTTAATATCTGATCTGAGTTAAAAACTGTTTAGACAAACAAAAAAAAATACTGTGATAAGTTC
>JAOUNZ010000021.1 GCA_029880665.1 Candidatus Nitrosopumilus sp. | reverse complement strand
TTTTACTGCTCTGCAATAAACTTTGGAATTATGATATGTTTAAGAATGATCCTTATTGCTAAAATCAATGCTGCTCAAAATCTGTCTTGAATCCAAATCCTCTTAATTCTTCTCCAATGTTTTCTTTTATCTGATCCAGATCTGTTTTTGGAATGTCAAAACTTATCATCTTTCTTATTTGGTTTAACATGATTCGTCCTTCTTGGTCATCAGTTAATTTTTGATCTGACTCTTCAAATGTATACCATGCCTTCATGATTTCCAGACGCTGATTTATGTCGTTTCTGTCTTTACTGTTCATCCATTCATCAATCATTACTCTCAAGTCTTGTTGTGTGACTGGTGGGATAGGTTTTGAACTGATACCAATAAATTCTGTAGTTTGATTCTGAACAAGATAGTTTCCATATATTATAACGGATACGATGACTCCTACACCTACTCCAATCACAATCATTTTATTCATAACATTCACCTTGATGTTTTATTGAAATATGCTCCAAGTTTATCATACAAATATTGCCATATGTATTCCCGTCAACTCCACATATTGGGGCATATTCTAATGTACATGCGAATATAGGCATGAATGTCTGCCATCCTCGTTTTTTTAGTGTGTTGACTGATTCCAGCTTGACACATGATGGTGAACCATCATGAGATTTGAAAATCTTCTTCAAACCTTCTGCACAAATAACATTACTTGCTGAAATTCCAGCGTTTCCTTGCTGTGCTGGTTTAAGATATGGTTGTACAATATTATTCATAACACAAACTTTTCCTGGGTATATTCCAGGCCCACATCTATCATTTAACACACAGATTTTTCCAAGAGGGACAAACCCAGGTGCACATCTAT
This sequence comes from Candidatus Nitrosopumilus sp., assembly GCA_029880665.1. Lineage (GTDB taxonomy): Archaea > Thermoproteota > Nitrososphaeria > Nitrososphaerales > Nitrosopumilaceae > Nitrosopumilus. Next base: position 9,433 of record JAOUNZ010000021.1, on the reverse strand, counting down.
TTTTGTAAGGAATATGTTTTGTTGTTGATTCTTGTTTTATTATTTCGATCAACTCATATTTTTTACTAGATGCATCATATGGTGGATTCTCTACGTCAATAATCTTCACAGAGATTTGATATGAATTTCCTTCTACAAATGTAAATCCCTGAATCTTGTCATAAAAGTTCAACCATTCTGAATGCTGATCCTCTCGAATCTGAATACATTTTTGTGGTCCAACCCCAACACAGTCAACAAGATCAGATCCAACAAATAATGTCTTTATTTCATCTGCGTATGATATAGGTGTAAAAATAACCGTCAGAGATAACCCTAGTATGATTCCAAAAATCCAATTATTCATATTCCGATTGCTGTAGAATCATTAATAACAATTGATGGAAATTCATCTTTACCTTTCAAGGAAGTGATAGTTCAAGATGAGACTACAAAATAGGATGATGATGAGTAATTCCTCGCGATGAGATTAAAACTATTTTCGAGTCATGAACTTGAAAACAAACTTGTCTCATTTGTGACTCATATCTGCAGGAATCTATCCTGTAAAGCTTTTAATCTGTAGAGCAAGTTTTTTTAATTATGAATATTGTTGAGAAGATTCTTGCACGCTCATCTGGTAAATCCAAAGTGTCGCCTGATGATGTTGTTTTTGCCAAGGTTGACAAGGTCATGATGCATGATGTATCTGGTCCTGGTGTTATCAAGGTCTTTGATAAACTAAAGAAACAGGGCATCTCAGTTGACAAATTATGGGATTCTAAAAAAGTATGGGTTGCGGAAGACCATTTTGTTCCTTCAGCTGAAAAAATATCAGCTGAAAATATTGCCAAATTATCAAAATTTACAAAACAATATGGGATTGACAAACATTTCAAATATGGAATGGGCCAGTATGGCATTTGTCATACCATATCTCATGAAGAGGCAATGGTGATGCCTGGTGATGTTTATGTTGGTGGTGATTCTCATACAAACACAACAGGTGCACTAGGTGCTTTTGCATGTGGATTGGGACATACTGATATCGCTTATGTCTTATTGAATGGGAAGATTTGGTTCAAAGTCCCAGAAACTTTTTACTTTAAACTAAATGGAAAATTACCTGATCACGTGATGGCTAAAGATTTTATTTTGAAAATTATTGGCGACATAGGAACTGATGGTGGAGCATACAGGACAATGCAATTTGGAGGAAGTGGGATTGATGAAATGTCTGTTCAGAGCAGATTAACCTTGTGTAATATGACTACTGAAGCTGGAGCAAAAAATGGAATCATCGAACCTGATCAAAAAGTGGTTGACTATCTCACTCGTAGAGGCGCAACAAATGTCAATTTGATAAAAGGTGATGATGATGCTGAATATGAAAAAATATTTGAATATGAAGGATCCGAGATGGAACCAATTGTTGCAAAACCTTTCTCTCCTGAAAACATCTCTATTGTAAGAGAAGCACCTTCTGTTGAATTGGATAAATGCTATATTGGTTCTTGCACTGGTGCAAAATACGAAGATTTGGAAGCTGCAGCGAGAATCCTTAAAGGAAGAAAAGTAAAGATTAGGACCGAAATACTACCTGCGGCAATTTCAATTTATCAACGTGCAATGGAAAATGGATTGCTGAAAATTTTCCTTGATGCGGGTGTTACTGTTGGACCGCCTACATGTGGAGCCTGCTGTGGTGCACATATGGGAGTGTTGGCAAAAGATGAGATATGCATTAGTACTACTAACAGAAACTTCCCAGGGAGAATGGGCCATGTTGAATCTCAGACTTACCTTTCATCACCTTTGGTGGCTGCAGCCTCTGCAGTTACTGGAAAAATTACTGATCCGAGGGATTTGAAATGAGGGGCAACGTAATAAAATACGCACAGGATAACATTGACACTGACGTGATTATTCCTGGCCAATACCTCAAAGTACATGATTATGCAGAACTTGCAACTCATGCAATGGAGGGTCTAGATCCTAACTTTCATTCTAAAGTAAAAGAAGGCGATTTTATTTTATCTGGAAAGAATTTTGGCTGTGGTTCATCACGAGAACATGCTCCTATCGCTTTATCTCATTCTGGAATAAAGGCAGTACTTGCATTATCTTTTGCAAGAATTTTTTACCGAAATGCGGTTGATGGTGCATTTCTGTTGCCTATTGAAATTGAACAAGATGCATATGATGCAATTTCAGAAGGTGATGAAATTGACATTGATATATCCACTAATGAAATCAGGAATATGACCAAGAACAAAATATACAAAATGAAGCCCTTTTCAGAAATTATTGGAAAAATAATTTCAGCAGGTGGTCTCTTCAAATACAAGCCAGATCAAGATTGAAATGGGAAAAACTCTATTTGAAAAAATCTGGGAATCTCATGTTGTAGTCAAAAAACAAAATGGCCCTTCTTTAATTTATGTAGACCGACATCTTGTGCATGAAGTAACATCTCCTCAGGCATTTGATGGATTACGATTGAACAAGAGAAAAGTTCGTCGACCTGATCTCACTATTGCAACTATGGATCACAATGTTCCTACTAATGATAGATCTCTCCCAATATTAGATCAAACATCTGCAATTCAAATTAAGACGTTGGAAAAAAACTGCAAAGATTTTGGAATAAAACTATTTGACATTAACAGTCCTAATCAGGGAATTGTTCATGTAATTGGTCCTCAGCTAGGAATTACTTTGCCTGGAACCACTATTGTCTGTGGTGATAGTCATACTTCTACACATGGGGCATTTGGATCTCTTGCTTTTGGGATTGGAACCAGCGATGTTGAGCATGTACTGGCATCTCAAACTCTGTGGTTAGAAAAACCTGCCCCATTTGAAATTAGGATTGAGGGAAAAATAAAAAATCCACATGCAGTAACTGCCAAAGACATTGTATTGTCTATTATCAAGCATATTGGAACCGGTGGTGGTACAGGCACTGTGATTGAATATCGTGGTGAAGGAATCACTGATCTTTCTATGGAACAGAGAATGACAATTTGTAACATGTCTATAGAAGCAGGTGCCAGAGCAGGTTTGATTGCACCTGATGAAAAAACATATGAGTATCTTAGAGGTAGAGAATACACTCCTAAAAATTTTGAATCTATGATAGGTTTATGGAGGGATACTTTAAAAACTGATAGTGATGCAGAATTTGAAAAACAATTTGTCTTGCATGTTGATGATATTGCACCCCAAGTTAGTTGGGGAACAAATCCTGGCATGACTTGTGATGTAACTGACTCTGTTCCGTCTGCAGATGAGTTCGCTAAAGGAGATCTCAACCAAAAAAAAGGAGCTGAAAAAGCACTTGCATATATGGATCTTAAACCTGGAACTCCTATTGAGGATATTAAAATAGACAGAGTATTTATCGGCTCGTGTACTAATGCACGATTAGAAGATCTTATTGAGGCATCCAGAGTAATCAAAGGCCAAAAAATTTCTCATCATGTCAGAGCAATGGTTGTCCCGGGTTCACAGATGGTAAAAAAACAGGCTGAAGAGATGGGTCTTGATAAAATTTTCATTGATGCTAATTTTGAATGGCGTGAAGCCGGTTGCAGTATGTGTCTTGGAATGAATCCTGATATTTTATCCCCCGGCGAAAGATGTGCTAGTACGTCAAACAGAAATTTTGAAGGTAGACAAGGAACTGGTGGACGTACTCATTTGGTAAGTCCCGTGATGGCAGCAGCGGCAGCAATCAAAGGGCACTTTATTGATGTTAGAAAAATGGATTTGAGTTAAATGGAATCTTTTAAAAAAGTTTCAAGCATTGTTACCCCCCTTGATAAGGTTAATGTAGATACTGATCAAATTGTTCCAAAACAGTTCTTAAAATTAATTCAAAAGTCTGGATTTGGTAAATTTTTGTTCTTTGATTGGAGGTATGATGAAAATAAGAATAAAAGACCCGATTTTGTCTTAAACAATCCTCTATATGTTAATTCTAAAATTCTTGTGGCTGGAGATAACTTTGGATGCGGTTCGAGCAGAGAGCATGCGGTTTGGGCTCTGCTTGATTATGGATTTTCTGTAATTATTGCCCCTTCTTTTGCCGATATTTTCTTCAGCAATTGCTTCAAAAACGGGATTTTGCCTATCTCTTTGGATGAAAAAACAGTTGAGAAACTTCAGCAGGAGACTAGTCCAATTGAAGTAGATTTAGAAACACAAACTATCACAACCCCGTCTGATAAAATACTGTTCAAGATTGATTCTCATAAGAAAAAAATTCTATTGGAAGGTTTAGATGATATTGCACAAACTTTACAATACGAAGACAAAATAACTGAATTTGAGAAAAACTCTAAAATTTCATCCATTTTGATTAATGATTGAGTGAAAACTCGATGATCTCTAGACAGCATATTTGTCTTAATTATTTATCATCTATTTTTTGATGTCTATTCTGGTTTTTGTTCTGCTGTGGTTTCAGATTTTGCGTTACCACTTTTTTGTTCTTTTCTATATTCCATCTTTAACCAAATTGGTGTTATGATGGTTGTGACTGCTACCATGATTATAATTGTTGAGTATACTTCTGAAGTTAAAATTCCAGCAGTAACCCCCACTCCGGCAACAATCAGCCCTACTTCCCCTCTTGAAATCATTCCTATGCCTACCCGCATTCCTTTTTTCTTGTTTTTCAAAAACATCATTGCAGGCAATCCACATCCAAACAATTTTGTTACAATTGCAACCGCGATTATCACGCCGCTTAACATCATAATATTTACATCTACTGCCCTGAGGTCTACCTGTGCTCCAATTATTGCAAAGAATAAAGGTGCAAAAATTAAGCCAATTTTTCCAACATAATTCTCTACTTTCTCAAATACTTTTGTAGTGGATAATGCCATTCCTCCTGCAAATGCTCCTACAATTGGTGAAAGTCCTATGGAGCCAGCTAGTGCTGCTGCCCCGAAGAATGATGCAGTTGCTATTCCCTCAACACTTCCTTTTGCTTTCCAAAGTCTTGGTGTGATTATTTTTGGGATTACAACTACTGCTACTACCAACATTATTGCAAAAAATCCTAGCACTTGAACAATTGTAACTATTATTTCAGAAATGTCAATGTTATCTATTCCGCCATCTGCTCCTGCAATAGATGATACCACTGATAGTACCGCAATTGCCAAAATGTCGTCTACTACAGCCGCGCCTATGATGAGTCTAGCTTCTGGGGTTTTGATTTTACCAAATTCACTTAAAACTTGAATTGAAATTGCGATACTTGTAGCCGTAAGTGCTGTTGCAATTAACATTGATTGTAATGCATCAAAACCAAATATCTGAAAAACAACAAGACCTGCAAAGAACGGAACCACTACTCCCAGCGTACCTACTGTGAATGATGCCTTTCCACCTTTGAGAAATTCTTTTGGTGTCATCTCTAATCCTGCCATGAACAAAATCACAATTGCCCCCATTTCGCCAAGTATCCTTATTTCATCGTTGATCTGTAGTATCTGCTTTCCATCTACAACAAAAAACCCTCCTAATGCAAATGGACCTACTATCATTCCTGCCAAAAGCTCCCCTAAAACAATTGGAAGTTTTAATCTGAGAAAAAGTTCCGCCATGAGTTTAGCTGCAAAAAGAAGAATTCCTATGCCAATGATTGTTTCAATTAAGTGCGCCTCTACCATTTTTCTCTACTATATTCAAGAAATCTGTCATATAAGGTAAATTAGGTTGAAAATTATTTTGTTGTTGTTAAATTAAGCAATTTTTTGTGAGTTTACAAAAACTCCTTTCTTTGAAACTATTCTTCCTATCTCTTGACTTGGAATTTTGTATTTTTTGAACGTGGATTTGATTCTTGCAGCCTGATCTTTTGGTGCAATTACACAGAACCCCACTCCCATGTTAAATGTCTTGTACATTTCTTCATCTTTGACTCCCTGATCTTCTATCAATCTAATTATTGGCGGTGTTTTTGGTAGTGAGTCTATCTCATAACCTATTGTTTTTAGTCGTAATAGTTTGGTAAATGATCCCCCTGTGATGTGTGCAAGACCATTAATCTTACATTTTTGAATCATTTCTAGAACTGGCTTTGTATATATTTCTGTAGGTTTTAGTAATGCGTCCCCTATGATGCCTACCCCTTTGACTTTGTCATTTATGGAATATCTTGCAAGAATTGCCTTTCTTGCAAGTGAGTATCCGTTAGAATGAATGCCTGAACTATTTGCACCAATAATTATGTCTCCTGATTTTATCTTATTTCCAAGAATCATGTCTTTTTTATCCAGTAACCCTACTACCATCCCTGCTAAATCAAATGCAAATCCATTTCCTTCAATAACATCTGGCATTATTGCTGTTTCGCCACCTACTATTGGCATCGCAGATTTCTTTGCGCCTGTTACTAACCCCTCCACAATTTTTTTGAATATAGATACATCGTTTTTGTTTGCAGCTATGTAGTCTACAAATGATATTGGCGTTGCTCCTATACAAATTATGTCATTGACATTCATTGCAACACAATCAATTCCTATTGTATTGTATTTTCTCATCATGTTTGCAATTACTACTTTGGTTCCAACTCCATCCGTATGTGTTGCTAAAAGTTTGCCACCTGGAATTTCTACAATTCCTGCATAATGTCCAAATCCATGTGTTATCCTTGCTTTTCGTTGAATATTGTGAGTTGATGCAATTAATTTCCCAATTGCTTTCTGACTTTGTTTAATGTTAAGAATGTCTACGCCTGCTTTCTTGTAGGTTAATGTCATGGTTTGATGCATATTTGCTGTGAATAAAAGAATTTGCCTGTTTTCAATCACATATACATTCCATCTATCTCTTCTCTATGTTCTACATATTTCTGAGACAATTCACTGAATTCTGAATGAATTCTGTCCTTATCTTTTCTTAGTTCTGATGTGTCTATCTTCATGTCATAGAATCTGTTAAGTGCTTCAATTAGTGTTGCAGCCGCAGCGGAATCAGGCGATACTCTGTTTGCTTTTGCTAATAGGGTTAAACCTTGAATCTCTCTTACCAGGCATTCATTTAGTATGCCTCCTGGTATACCTGTGATGAATCCTTGTGGAATCATGCTAATGTCTTTTTCTGCCATGGTTCTTACTAGATCTTCCTCAGCTGCACAATATGCTTTGTCATCATGCTCTGCACTTGCAACTCCATCTAAAATTACTATCTCTCTGGACCCTTTTTGCTCTGCCCAATCTAGAATTGAAGATACTAGCGAATACAATCCTTTCATATGTAATGTTATCTCGCAAATTATTGCACAAATTGTTCCTTCTTGATTTGCATAAAATCTGAATGGGTGACGTAATCTCCCTCTCATAAAAACTGTTGATGGCGGAAGATACTTTGATCTCATCACTCCTATCTCTACCATTTTCAATTCGGCAATGATTTGATTAATCGCAACCGGACCTACAAGACCTGCTCCTACAAAACCCGTAAAAATTATTGGATTTTTTAATTCTATTTTCTTTAACTCAAATATCTCTGCTTCTGGAAACTCTCTCTGCATCTTTTTACTTTTTTTATTATGTTTAATTGCTTTAATCACTAATTTTTGAATGCTTTATGTCAGTTACTTTTTAGTAGTTTTCTTTCATTTCATTCTATTTCAATTCATAATGATCAAAACTATATTTCAAGATTATTCTGTCTTGTACTTAATTCTTGGAATGATTATTAAGCAGTTATGCTCTTTTGATAATTCTCTTTATGGATGAAAAGATTTAGCATGATTCTTCCCTTATCTGTAATAGTATATATCATGTTTGATCCAACTGCCTCTTTTTTGATAAAGTTATAATCCACACATAGATGTAGGTAACTCAGAAATGATTTTTTCATTCTGATTTTTGATTTTGAATACAAATCAGAAAACGTCATAGGGTTTCCTTTAAGCTGATATAGTAATTTTAACAGTGACAATGTACTGTAATCTTTTGTTCTTGCTTTTACTGCGTCAAGGATTTGCTCATCTCTTTTTATGATGAAATCCTCAAACTGATCTGCAACTTCTATTGGAACGTATGTTAGTCTTGCTCGCATCATACCGTATGGTACGGTACATTACCTTATTAGTCTTTAACTTGATCTTTATTGATCTTCGAAGCTGATTTTTTTACACCTAGTTTTATACTGGGTTCTTTTTGATTCTTGATGCGATCTAGTTTTATACTTGGTTATGACCAACTCTCATAAATAAGGCTCTTTTCTGAAAATTATTTATGAAGAAAATAGAGGCTGTGATTAAGAGAAAAAATTTCCCTACGATCAAGACTACTCTGAATGCTATAGGGACATACATTATTGATAAACGAAATTTGGATGACAGTCATATTTATAATGAGTCAAAGGGATCATGTATTGGTTCGACTCATAAAATCAATACCTTTGGCAAAAATTGAGATGGTCGTTTTAGATAAAGATGCAAGAAGAGTGGTTGAAATGATCTCCGCAAACTCTGGTCTTACTCCTTATCATGGTGGTAAAATCTTTGTCTCAGAAATGGAGGAAGTTGTTGATATGGATACTCTTGATGGGAAACAAGATCTGGAAATTTCTGTAGATGAAAACTACGATGCAAGATCCTTGCCCAAACGAAGCAGATTGATCCCATTACAAAAATTCACTTTACATAAACTTCAAGTCCTTTATGAAGACAACAAAGAGAAACTTCGAGATGATTATAGAATAAAATCTTTTAGCGATTTTGTAAATTATTGTATTATGAAATCAGTTCCTACGCTAGAAAAACAACTCAAGAATCCTACCGTTGTTTATGAAAATAATTTTGGTGACTTCTAACTTCTACATAACTGGTAAAAACAAATACAATCCGATTAACGTCATTCCAATTACTGCAAGCGCTAGTTTTGCAATCGTTATCTTTGATAGTCTCATAACATTAAACCAACAATTAATGGAACCACTATAATTCCAACTATTGCTGCAACTTTAAGATAATCCTTACCTTGGAGTTTCTGCATCTCTTCTCTGTGAAACAACTTACTTTTGCGTATGGATTTTACATTCATTTCTATATTGTGGATTCCCCTTCTTCTTCTGATGCAATATCAACTGCTCGTAGAATCTGGGATACAAAAATTTTGCCCACTCTTCCGTTCTTTTTAATGATGGATATGACTTCGTCTTCCTGTGTGTCTGCAATTATTTCTCTGACCTTGGAATCTGGGATTACTGTCATTACAACATCAGTTGAATTGAACTCGATCTGTCGTCCTCCTATTTTGGGACGTTCACCCTCACCCTGCCCTAATGATTGAATCAATGTGACTCCTTCAATTCCTATGTTTCTAATTGCATTTACAACTTGTTTTGAAACTTCACTTTGAACGATAGCTTCTATCTTCTTCATAATTATTTTCTTCTATTCTAGATTTAAAAATCTACT
>JAOUNZ010000105.1 GCA_029880665.1 Candidatus Nitrosopumilus sp. | reverse complement strand
CGCATTTGTCATCAAAAATCACCAACACAGATCCTGCTTATAGTAATATTGGCGGTATGGGGGTAGCAAAAACTGTTGGAGACCTTTTAAAAATTGAAAAGTGCCTGCCTCTTGAAGACACCAAAGAATCCAAATTTACAGCAAATTTAGTAAATGAATTTTCAGAAAATGCAATTAAAATAATGAATGAAAGTGAAATTAATAAAAGAAGAAAAACTCAGAATAAAAAGCAACTTAGTTGCATTTTACTTAGAGATGCAGGAAACAAATACCCTGATGTAATTCCAATTAATGAAAAATATGGTATGAATTTTTCATGTATAGTAGATATGCCTGTAGAGCTTGGAATTTCAGAAGTTCTAAAGATGAAAGCATTTGAAGCAGGTGGATTAACAGATTATGAAGAAAAAGCTAAAGTTGCTGCAAGAGCAATGAACACTCAAAATTCAATATATGTTCATCTTAAAGGGCCCGATGAATTTGGCCACGACGGAGATGCTATAGGCAAAATGAAAAACATAGAAGAGATTGATCAAAGATTTTTTAAAACTCTTGTTGAAAATATTGATTCAAGTAAAGTTGCAATTGTGATATCTGCTGATCATTCTACCCCTTGTATCAATAAAGGACATAGTGATGATCCTGTTCCAGTTTTGGTTTCAGGAGACTTTATTAAAAAAGATGGAACTACAAGAATGACCGAGCAGCAGGCAAAGAAAGGAAGTATAGGTTTACTTCAGGGTGCTGAAGTAATAACCAAATCTCTTGAACTAATTAAATCTCAAATGTAGTCAAATTGCCTGCTTGTTGCATTTCTATAGCTTTGTTTCTCATTCTATCAACATCAATTGAGTGATATGTAGAAGGAGATGTTCCTAGTTTATCCAACACTCTTCTGAGCATTCCTATCCCGATACCCTTATCATTTTTTTGGGCATGAGCAAATGCAACTGCCATTAAGATTATTCCTTGTACAAGTTCTTTTTCTCTACCAAAGCATTGTTTCCAAACGCCCTCAAAGGCCTCGTGACTTTCCCAGAATCGTTCATTGTTAAAATAAAAAATACCATCAGATATGCCTTGTTCTTTCTTAATCTTCTCTTCTACCACATGTCGAATATTATCCATGGGTCCAATTGGAGATAATTTTTCAACAAGAGATTCCAGATCTTCTTTCTCAACAGCTACGTCAAATTCTACAAACTTCCTTGCAACTCTGGCAATCCTTATTGAAGCATTCATGTCGGATGCCAGATCTCTAGCTCTGTAAACTAGTTCACGAGAATTTTTAGGAGAATAACTAGTATTTTTTAAATGAATCATGTATCGCTCCATGGTACGATTTAACAGGTTTTTCTTAAATTTCTTATGTAATTCCAATCAAGGTTTATATGAAATACCAAAAGGATTTTGGATACATGTCTATCATTCAGACAATTACAGATGTGGATAACACATTCCTATCAAGAAGGGAAATTACATGTAATTTTGCTGGATTGGGTGGTAAACTCAAAAGCCTAGAGGCAGCTGACATGATTACAAAAGAATTCAAACTTGATGGTAAAGTTGTGATTCCGATTAGATTGAAAACCCAAGTAGGTAAATCACTAGTTACAGGAATTTTTTATGTCTACAACGACGAAGCATTAGCAAAAAAACATATCAATCCTACAATATTCTCGAGACTAGAAAAAACAAAAGCAAAAAATGCTGAAGCCGAAGCAGCAGCAAAAGAATCTCCTACAGAGGCACCAGTAGAAGAGGAGAAGACGGAATAATGGCAGGAAAGAAAGGTTCTAGTCCTAACGTTTACAAATATTTCAAAGTTGATGGGAATAACTTGACAAGAAGTAGAAAAATCTGCTCAAGATGTGGAAAAGGAGTGTATATGTCAGAACACAAAGACAGACACACTTGTGGGAAATGTGGACTAACTGAATTTAACCAGTAGATGGTATCAAAATCCTTCACAGATTATCAAATCAAGTTTTGTAAATCGAGTTTATTCTCAAACAAATCTTGTTGAAATGGAAAAATATCTTAATACAATCTTTTTTTATGGATTTTAGTACTTTTTTCTTCTAGTTGTTGAATTTTTAAAATAAATGCAGGATCTAATTTAATCTTAGAAAGAGATTCTGCAGATAATTTTACAGTGTTTGTATCTAATGAAACATTGGATTTGGGAAGATCTTTTTCAGCCCAAAATTTCATAACTTTGTCTTCTAGTTTGTAATCACGAAAACCTGCAGGGAATTTTTTTGTTATGTGATTTAATAGTACACGATCTTTAAAAACAACTCTTGGTTCAAACAATCTAGTCTCATCACTATATGCATTTTCAAATAAATTTCCCGAAATCTCGTCTGAAATTAATTCCATTTTTGAGATTTTTCTCATCAAATCAAGAAAATGAAGAAACTCATGAGCCAAAATTGCATGTATTGTTCCTTTAAGGCCATAAGCAATCAAAGGGGCAGATATTTGAATTACTACTTGGAATTTGTCTTCAAACATAATTGGGATAGTTCTGGCAAATAGAATGCCATACTCATACGAATTTGGATTAGGGGATGAAATTACAAGTGAAGGTTCTACATAAGCTACAGGGTATTGAATACCTGATGCTTTTTCAATTCGATCTATTCCAGATAGAACAAGGGGGAAACGCTTCAGAACAAGTTGATAGACCCCATCAGGTATAATCCCTTTTGAATATGCATCTTTGAAACGTACTAATGGATCCAATATTTCTCCTCCAAGACTCTGAATGTAAAAAGGTTAATTTGATTAGGATCTCGGCTTTCCGACTTTCTTTTTCTTGCGTGTATCTGCTCTCTGGTCAGCATGTCTTTGATGTTTATTTTTTTTCCTCATTGGCATATAATTTCAGGATGTTTAGTGCTAGTTAATTGTTATCATTTTACTTCAATCTCAAGAAAATCAAATTCTGTACACATGCATTGAGTATTAAGCACTCCTGATAAACTAGGTGACACGTTATCACCCGTTACAAATCTCTTGATAGGAATACCTCCATCCACTTTAATTACTAGTGTAAATATGTTCTCCTGATTTTTTTTGTATTTTATGCTAAAAACTTTCTTTTCTAAACGTTTTCCCGATTTATCATAAACTACTATAGGGTGATTTCTAAGATCTTTTAATTTTTTAAGGTTTTTAGCATCAACTTCAGACTCAGTGAAAATTTTTGCCTCTATTATTGAAATGAATTTAACTGGTTTTCTAGGCGATTTGTCTGTAATTTTTAAATTTATGATCTGAATTGAATCAAGTTGGGTGTCAGTTAATCTCAAATTTCTTTTGAGAGGGTTTTGAATTTTGACAAAAAATGGCCTTCCAGAACCTGAAACCAAACTCAATTTATCCTCACCACCAATCCATGTAAATTTAGCAATAGTACCGCCAAGTTTTTCAAACAAAAATTTGGAGATCAAGCCTTCAACGCTATTGAATTCTGAAATTCCATGAAAATTACAAATTCGGCATCCTTTTCCAAAACAATTTTCACATGGTTTTTGTTTTTGAGCAAGCCCTCTCAGCATTTTCACATATCTTCCGGAAAAAGTGACTGGTTTTGAACGTAATTGACATAACTCATCTTTTAAATTTAAAGTAAAAGTTATCTCAGGATCTAAATGATCAATACTTTTTTTAGTTTTTCTTGAGAATGATTTTCCTAATTCTTTTGTGATGTCAGTCTTAATACTGTCTATTCCTCTCAATCTATATTTTGAACGAATGTAATCATCTCTATCGATTATAGAAGGTTTGATCATGGCTCCTACGCTGAATGAAGAGTAATGATACCCAGAAGACGCATCATACATTAATTTCAAAAAATTATCTAAACGATCAAACAGATTTTTACATATGAAACACTTTTGAGATGATTTTAGATTTTTTTTGAGTTTCCTTCCTAGTAGTTTGTTCGATGAAAGATGTAATTTTTTTGAAAATAATCTCCCTAAACAATTATCACATAGATAGTATTTTTTTATAATCTGATCTGCAATAGGAATAATTTTTTGATATTTAGTCATTTTGGAAAAATTTTACGTGAAAATTATCCCAAACCCATTTTTCTAAGAGTGCCTTGCATTTGACGTCCTTTAGATGCTTTCATCATATTCTTAGAGTTTTTATAATTTTTGACAAGTTCCTTAACTTCGCCTTCTGGCCATCCAGAACCCCGTGAAATTCTTTTAATCCTTGATGAATTTAACAAATCAGGATCTGCTTTTTCTTCTTTAGTCATACTCTGAATGATGTATCTCCATTTTGAAACTCGATCTTCCATTTGGTCTACTTGATCATTTTTCACCATTCCTGAAAGTCCAGGCATGCTATCAAGAAGTCCTTTCAAAGAGCCTACTTTTGTTACTTCTTCTAACTGATAAAAAAAATCATCCATGTTCATTTTTCCACTGGAGATTCTTTTCATTCTAACGTCATCTCCTTCATTTTCTAATCTTTTT
>JAOUNZ010000104.1 GCA_029880665.1 Candidatus Nitrosopumilus sp. | reverse complement strand
TCTCCAGAAGAGGTGGTAGCAAAAGCTCAGATTGCAAAAGAACAGGGCGCCGAATCATATTGTCTTGTAGCTGCATGGAGGGAGCCATCTACAAGGGATTTTGAGAAAGTTTGCAACATCATTGCCAGGATAAACGAGAAAGTCGGAATTAGCGTTGAGTGCAGTCTAGGCTTTTTGACCAAAGAGCAGGCTGCAAGACTAAAAGAACTTGGCGTAAAGAGATACAATCACAATCTAGAGACCTCAAAATCAAAATTTTCAGAGATATGTACAACGCACACATATGAAGACAGACTCAAGACATTGGAGATTGCAAGAAATGCAGGGTTGGAATTGTGCACTGGTGGAATAATTGGCCTCGGAGAGACAAGAAAGCAGAGGCTGGAGCTGACATTAGAGTTAGCTAGGATATGTCCAGAAGAAGTAACAATAAACATACTAGTTCCGGTTCCAGGTACGCCACTTGAATTACAAGCGGATCTTCCTAACTCGGAAATCATCAGAATATTTTCCGTAATCAGGTTTCTCTTGCCAGAATCAGTGATCAAAATTTCCGGTGGAAGGGAAACGAATCTAGATGATTCGGGGGAAGAACTGCTGCAAAGCGGTGCAAACGGAATTATCACTGCAGGGTATCTTACGATGGGCGGAAACGATGCAAGAAAAGACCAAGAGATGATCAGAAGAATCGGCCTTGAAACATAAGCTGTATTTTATTGACGCAGAATTAGAGAAGATAAAACAAGACAATCTCTACAGAAAACTAAGGTACGGGCATGCAGACGGGGCCCACATTACAATCAATCGCAAAAGACTTCTCAATTTGTGTTCTAATGACTATCTAGGAATACCGACTGCAAGGATGCAGATTAGCCAGCTTCAATCAAGCTCAAGACTCGTGTCTGGAAATGACGAGTCATACAAAAAGTTAGAAGATGTTCTTGCAAGACACAAATCTCAGAAAAGCAGCTTGGTTTACCCTACCGGATACATGGCAAACCTGGGAGCAATTTCTGCCATTGCAAGAAAAGGGGATTTGATTCTAAGTGACGAGTTAAACCACGCAAGCATCATTGAAGCATGCAGATTGTCAGATGCCAATGTTCTGGTTTACAAACATAATGATATGGATGACTTGAGAAACAAAATAAAGCAAAGCGGAAAAAACAAGTTTGTAATTACAGAAGGAGTATTTAGCATGGACGGGGACTTTGCGCCACTGAAGCAAATTGCAGAGATATCAGAAAAAACAAACGCAGTTACAATTGTAGATGATGCGCACGGGGATTTTGTTGTAGGAAAAGACGGGAGTGGAACCCCATCTTATTTTGGCATTGCAAGAAAAATTGATTTGTATATCAGCAGCCTTAGCAAAGGCTTGGGATCATTTGGAGGATACGTTGCCTCACAAAACAACGTAGTTGACTTGTGCATAAACAAGTCAAGATCATTTATTTACACATCTGCACTTCCTTCGTTCTTGGTAGAGCATTCTCTGAAAAGGTTTGAGTCAGACAGAGAAAAACAACGAAAGGCATTGGGAAAAAATGTCAGCCAGATTTCCAAGGGGCTAAAACAGATTGGATATGAGGTACACTCCAAGACGCATATCATACCAATTATCATCGGGGACGAGAAACTGGCAGTGGAGTTTGGGGAATTTTTATTTGATAGCGGGGTATTTGCACAGCCAATCAGATACCCTACGGTTCCAAAAAACCAAGCCAGGTTACGAATTTCAGTCACCGCATGGTTATCACAGTCTGATATTGAGGCAGCCATCAAGATTTTAGACAGAGCCTACAAGAAATTCATGTGACTAACGCATCGAGTCAAAGCCGCCTAATGCAGGGGAGCCAATAATTACTGCAAGGGCAATTACAATTCCTAAAACTATGCCAACTATGATGAAACGCTTGTTCATACCAGAAATTCCAAAATCCCAGTTAAAAAGTGTGCATGCAAATACGGTAGAGATATGGAAGAATCTTTTAAAGCAAAAATCACGTTTTTAATCCATGGCAGAAATCACACTTGCGGTTGCAGCAATAGCTGGGATGGGATCATTTGTTGCACCATGCATTTTGCCCATGATTCCAGCATTTTTAGCATATATTTCTGGTACCACCTTATCGGATCTAAATCAAAACAAAGGTTCCAACACACTGTCAATTAACAGAACAAACATCATTTTGAATTCGGTGTTTTTTGTTTTAGGATTTTCAGTTGTATTTTCAACATTAGGTGTAATTATCAACAGCGTCCTTGCAACATCAGCAGGCGAACTGGTAGGAGGGTTGAACCAAATTGGAGGGATGATAATCATAGGGTTTGGAATTTTTCTGCTACTTTCAATGAAGTTCAACAAGCTAAACGTGGAAAAGAAGATCATCCCAAAAAGATCAAAGGCAAGTTATTCGATGTCATTTGTATTTGGATTGGCTTTTGCAGTGGGGTGGACACCATGTGTGGGTCCGATCCTGGGGACAATACTTACACTTGCAGCAACAACCCCCTCTATCGCTTTTAATTTGTTGTTGGCATATTCACTGGGATTAGGAATTCCGTTTATTTTGATAGGGGTATTTTATTCAAGGGCAACAAGAATCATTCGTTCTATGAGCAGACATCTCAAATACTACAATATGATTTTAGGATCATTTATCATAATTTTAGGGGCATTAGTTTTTACAAATCAATTAGCATACATAGCAAACTTCCCACTTCTTAACGAGCTGTTATTTTTAGGATGATCAGATGAAATCAGAAATTAAGACAGCATTAATTTTGGTGGTTGTAATTGTTATAGGAATAAGCGCAATAAGCATAATGTTATCCACACTTGATGTTACGACACAAGTATCAGATAGTCTAGAGACAAGTTCGCCTGAAATCAACAAATCAGGATTTAAAATTGCACCAGATTTGGTTGGAATAGCATACTATCTAAACACCACCCCTGAGGACCTATCGAAAGAAATCAAAGATAAAGTTGTCCTGTATGATTTTTGGACATACAGTTGCATAAATTGCATCAGAACACTTCCATACATTACCGCATGGGATGACAAGTATTCGGATCAGGGGCTATTGATAATAGGGGTCCATTCACCTGAATTCGAATTTGAGAAAGATCCTGAAAATGTAAAGACGGCAATAGCAAAGCACAGGATTGGTTATCCGGTAGTGTTAGACAACGACATGAAGACATGGAAGGCATTTGAAAACAGGTACTGGCCAAGAAAATACATCGCAGATCATGAAGGGTATCTAAGATATGATTATGTTGGAGAGGGAGGGTATAAAGAAACGGAAAAAATCATTCAGCAGCTTCTAGAAGAAAGAGCGACATCTTTAGGAATTCAGACAAAATCCAAAGAGTCCCTTGTTGACATCAAAGAGTTTGAGCATTCGATGTTTAGAACACCGGAATTGTATTTCGGATACAAGTTTGCACAGAGCAGGAACCAGTTAGGAAGTGCGGAGGGATTCCAACCTGAAAAAACTGTATCTTATTTAGAACCGGCAAACATGGAATTACATAAGTTCTATCCAATTGGGGATTGGAGAAATTATGAGGACAGTATGGAGCTAGCTTCAGATACAGGCTCTGTAAAACTACTATACAATGCCAAAGAAGTGAACATTGTTGTCAGCAACAATGCGGAATTGGAGATACTTTTAGACGGACAGTCATTGCCTCCAAAGTATTACGGAAGAGACATCATGTCAAATGGCACACTCAAATTGTCCAAAGCAGGATTGTACAACATCATAAGTGAGGAGAGCAGTTCATCACATACGATAGAAATCAAAGTGTCAGGCAAAGGGTTTCAGATATTTACATTTACGTTTGGATAGTGTAACCACATGCTTGTGTAACTCCAGTTACACTGCTTGAGGTGACAAAGTAGTTTAAAACAAAAAAAACAATCAAGATTGAGGAAATTAGGATATGATCAGCAATTCTTGGAATAAGGCAGAAGGAGAAAGCATATCCCAAAGAGTTCTGGGCAAGGTAAGACCTGACGAACCTCTTAAAAACAAGATTGATTTTGCACAGAAAAGATTACAATTTCAGATTTCGAAATTAGAAGTGATTGATGAAAAATTAAAGAAAAAACATGATGCGATTTTTGAAAAGATTGTGAACGCTCAGAGAAACAACAGACCAAGTTATGCACAGGCTTATGCTGGTGAATTAGCCCAAGTTAGAAAAATGAAGAACATGGTCAGCGGTGCCAAATTATCAATGGAGCAAGTCAAGCTAAGGTTAGACACAGTTTCCGAATTGGGCGATGTGGTAGTAACACTTAGTCCATGCATGTCGATTATCAAAGGATTAAGCCCATCATTAAACGGAATTATGCCAGAAGCAAGTGCATCAATGCAGGATTTGTCACAAATTCTTGGCGATGTGATGGCAGGTTCATCGATGGATATGGGAGATAGTTTGAACGTAGGAAACACTACCAGTGCAGACACATTGGCAATTCTTGAA
>JAOUNZ010000103.1 GCA_029880665.1 Candidatus Nitrosopumilus sp. | reverse complement strand
TTTAAATATGGACCCAATGGAGTCTGAACGTAAATGAAAACTATCGTCATGTTACTTTTGGCAGCATCAGCAATTTCAATTCTAGGTTCAACTGGAATTGCATTTGCACAAGAAGATTCTGCATCTAGTGGTGACTCTATGAAACTTCTCGGTGCTGGTTTAGCATTTGGTATTGCAGCAGGAGGAGCAGGAATAGGTCTTGGTCAAGTAGGTGCAGCAGGTCTTGCAGTCATTAGTGAGAACCCAGCTTTACAGTCTAAGGTGTTCATCTTCGTAGGTATGGTTGAATCCATCGCAATCTATGGTATAGTTATGATGTTTATCATCTTAGGACAATAGTCCTTACAATATCTTTTTCAAATTTTTAAGTTTTTTAGTCTAATTGTACTTTAGCTTGTTTACATCTAAAACTCTGGCACAGTATCTGCACTTGAGAACTCTTCCTTCCTTATCAATCACATCCATTACTGATTCAATGTATTCAGTACTATTTGTAATACAATCTGGATTGGAACATCGAAATATTCTATCTATCTCATTTGGTAATGAAACTCTCCGCTTTTCAACAAGCTTGTATTCCTTTATCATGTTGATTGTTGCTTTTGGGGCAATGACTGCAAGCTTGTTTGTATCATCATCTTTCAGAAACTTATTTTCCACCTTGATGATATCTTTTTTCTTAAATTTTCCACTGGGTACATTCAAAGCAATGGTGATTAGGCTGCCATCTTTACCATCTATTCTTAGTGCGTTAAGTACCTGAAGACCCTTGCCTTCATCAATATGATCAATTACAGTTCCTTCCTTAATTCGTCGAACCATTAGGTCGGACTGCTCCATCAGAATACTTTGTATAGCCACTCGTATATATTATTGAAAGAATGAATGAGTTCTACCAAAAAGACATCATCTCAATTAAGGACTTTAACAAAGAAAAACTTGAAAAAATCTTCACATCAACAGATAAAATAATACAACTAAATTCAACAGATAGAAGAGAAATTTGTAAAGGTAAAACTTTAGGTTATTTGTTTTATGAGCCAAGTACACGAACCAGACTTAGTTTTGAGTCTGCCATGGCGTCTATTGGTGGAAATTCCTTAGGGATTTCTGATATCTCATCGTCATCAACTCAAAAAGGTGAAAGTCTTGCAGACACTATACGAATAATGTCAATTTATTCGGATGCTCTAGTTTTACGCCATCCTTTAGATGGTTCAAGTAGGTTTGCGTCAGAAATTTCTGAAAAACCACTTGTTAATGCAGGTAGTGGCACAGAAGAGCATCCTACACAGGCCATTCAAGATCTATTTACAATCAAAAAAGAAAAGAAAAAGATTGATGGCTTAAAGATTGGGATAATAGGTGATCTAAAGTATGGACGAACTGTTTATTCTCTGTTATATGGACTCGGAAACTATGATGTTGATGTGCGTTTAATTTCTCCTGAATCTCTTCGAATTAGATCTGATTCTACTTATGAAATCAAAAAGAGATTGGACTTTACTGAATCCCCGCATATTGAAGATCATATTGATGAACTTGATGTTCTTTATGTGACAAGAATCCAAAAAGAGCGATTCCCAGATGAAGAAGAATATCTAAAAGTCAAAGGAAGTTATGTCGTAGGATTAGATTTGCTAAATCAAATGAAAGATGACTCAATAATTTTACATCCCCTTCCAAGAATAGATGAAATTACTGCTGATGTTGATAAGACAAAAAATGCCAAATACTTTGAGCAAGCTGAATATGGAAAATATACCCGTGCTGCTCTGTTAGGTTTGATACTAAATAAGAATGGTTTTTAATTTTAAGAAATTCAGTATTCCATATATCTAAAGAGATTTTACTATGACTATGATAGAAACAAAAATCATTCCTATATTTCCATTAGATTTGGTATTGTTTCCTAGACAAGAACTCCCTCTTCGAATATTTGAGCCTCGTTACAAACAGCTAGTTGATGATTGCATGCTTGGAGACGGGCAATTTGGAGTATGTTTAATTGATGAAAACAATTCCATAAGTGGATGGAATTCGCCCAAAATGGTAGGAACTATTGCTAAAATAACAAAATGTGAAGATATTCATCTAGATGGGTTGCAACTTCATATTGAAACAATCGGAAGAAACTCATTTAAAATTAAAAGAATAATCCCGCCGTCTATTCCTCAACCTGTAAATTATGATCCTCTTTCAGTAGAAGGACATCAAGAAATATCTGAAATGCATGAGAAAATTGGAACTAAAGAGAAAATGTACATTCAAGCTGAAGTTGAAATGCTCCCGGAAATAGATGAAAATATTTCATACGAAAAATGGGAAAAAGTGGTCCAACTATGGAAAAAGAAAATTATCTCACAAGCATTACCTCAAATTGTTGAACCACATGCGTTAGATCATGTTTTAGAACAATACTATCTTAACACGGAAACACCTACAATTGATTATGTTTATTCATTATCTGCTCTTGGTGCAAAGGATCCAAATGAACTTCAACCACTACTGGAGGCAAGAACAATGAGCGAATTAATCCAAAAAGTTGAGGAATTACTGACAGTAAAATAGGCCTATGGAAAAGAAATAATGATGAGATTGATCAAATTTGGCATTCTAATTATGGTTTCATGCTTGCTGTTTCCAGCAAGTAATGTTTTTGGACATGGACTTGGAATTGATATGATTCCAACAATAGAAGTACAAGGAAAAGAGTTGTCTGTTTCAGTAGAAATGCCAATGGCTTTTGAAAATGATCAAGAACAAATTACAATTACTGCAATTGAAAAGAAAACCAAGGAAAATGCAAGAAACGTTACCTTTCTAATTGGTTTATTCCATGATGATAAAATGCTCTTTAGAAATTATTTTTTTGCAGAAAATGGTATCTTGCCAATCATAGTAAGACCAACACAGGACAATGAAATCACAATCAATGGCAAGCAGGACTCGCTCCTTGGAGCTTGGCATGGCACTGAATCTAATCCTATTGAAATTACTGGACCTTTGTTTAATTCAGGTGGACTGTACAATTTTCAGATTGAAATAAGAACTATTGATGAACCTACAAATATCATAGAAAATTCTGGTATCTATAATGCTGATTTGAGCATAATTGAGACCGTTTCATTCATTCAAAAAGATTCTGAAAATAACGATGTGAAATTCCGTTCAAAATCATATTTTGATACAATTTCAAATTTTAATTATGATTCTGAGTCTAAGCAAATTACATTTGAAATGCCATTTAATTGGAGCGAAAAACAAATGTCTCACGTGTCGGTAGTACATGTAGAAACTCATTTCCCAAAAGATTTCATTGAGTTTTTGTCTCCTAGTTATTCCGGATATGTAAACGATGTTAAACTATTCAATTCTTCAGTATCCATTGATGATTATACAGAAGACGATGAAAGGATTGTCCATCTTGTATTGTTACAAGATCATTTACGATATTTAAAAAACGAAATGAAAAAATCTGATAAACCACTTCCTGAAAATATCAAATTTATAATATCCACTAGTAATGATATATCTTTTCCGTTAGAAGCATATACAAAAAGTGAGGATTTTAAAGTAAATCTTTCATGGGATCCTCTGAATGTAGAGCCTGGAGTCAATACAAATTTTATTTTTACAATTAGAGATGGAAAAACAAATGAACCTCTAAGAAATTCTGATTACACTGTTGTAATTATCCAAAATGGAAAAGAAATTCACCGTGTGTCTGGTACTGCACAAGTCGGTGGGGAATTTGAAAAATTCACTTTTGCAGAAGATCAGACTGGTCCTACAATTATTAAATTTGAAAATATTCGAAATACTGGACAAGAAACTGAATTTGCACTAGTTGTTGCACCAGAATTTGGGACTATTTCATTATTGATATTAGTGATTTCAATAACTACTATTATTTTTCTAACTAGAAAAAATTCATTAACTATCTAAAGCGTAACTAGTTTTACGGTATCCATGTTTTTGTTTGTTTGAAAATCTTTTGTCATTGTAGAAACTTTCTCAGCGTCTCCGTCTATTAGAAACAATTCCATGCATTTTTCTCTTTCAATTTTGCTATGAAGATGTGTCGTAATTAGATCTTCAGAATTATGAGTAATTCCAGAAACAATATGATCAAACTCATCATTATGTACTACTAAAAGAATTGCATGAATGTTTCCAGATAGATCTGCTTTTTGTTTTTCTTCAGAAACAAATGCTCTGATTCCTGCCCTTATGACCTCTGATCTGCCTGAAAACCCCATTGATGATTGCAACTTATCTAGTTCTGAGAGAATTTCATGATTTAATGAGATTGAGATTATTGGCATATGCCTAATGTTATTAATTATCTTATAAGTCTAGCAATTAATCTTATTAAGATTTTATATCTTTATTAATAATATTGCATGAATTGCTGCGTGAATCTTCAGATAAAGATTGCAATAATTTCTATATTGATTATAATTCCATTAACTTCAATTGTAGTTTATGGAACTAACTCTAATCAGCAATTTACAACGATCGATAA
>JAOUNZ010000102.1 GCA_029880665.1 Candidatus Nitrosopumilus sp. | reverse complement strand
GACGGCCATAAGAGTCCAACACAGGGAAATAAGTTCCAACATAGAATGGTTTTTGATCAGGGGTAAGAAAAATACTCAGTGGCCAACCACCTTGACCAGTTGCCATCTGACAAACTTTTTGATATATATCGTCAATATCAGGTCTTTCTTCTCTGTCCACCTTGATATTTACAAAATTTTCATTCATGAATTTTGCAATTTCGTTGTTTTCAAAAGATTCATGTGCCATAACATGACACCAATGGCATGAACTGTAACCAATACTGAGAAAAATAGGTCTGTTCTCATCTTTTGCTTTTTTTAAGGCCTCATCTTTCCAGGCATACCAGTGTACAGGATTATGTGCATGTTGAAGTAAGTAAGGACTTGTTTCATAAACAAGATTGTTTTCTATCACATCTAATCAAATGTGTTAGAATATTTGTACCTAATTGAAACTAACCCCAGATCCCCCTGCCTTCTGTTAATTCATAAATTCTCACATTAATTTTTCCAAGTAACTTCACTTTGGACTTATGAGCTTTTTTATCATGACTGTAATCTTTTTTTTCAACCAATTCTTGTAATCTCTTTAATTGATCCAATGAAAGGTTTTTGAATTCATTTTTAGAAGAGGTGATCAAATGCAGTAATTTGACTCTCTCGCGATCTTCATCTGTAATTTTAGACATGCTACTACATTCAATCCGGTCCTTTATTTTTCTAATAAGTTTTAGCAACATCATACAATCAAGAAGACTAAAAAATATCAGATCATCTTCAACTAATAACGCTCCAATAATAAACCAACCCAACAACCAAGTTGTAGAATAATGATTTTTCAGTTAAGATTTGTTTGAAAAAGAATTATTTGCGAATATTAAAATTTCTTGAGAGTTTTGGACAAATATGGAAAAAATGCGTGCAATGGTACTTGAAAAATGTGCAATGATCGAAACAAATCCATTAAGATTAACACAAATAGACAAACACGAGATTAAGAGACCTAATGAGATTTTAATAAAAATTGAAGCGTGTGGAGTTTGCCATTCACAGCTTCACGGAATAGAAGGAGACTGGAGAGACATTGGAATTCCATCTGTATTACCCACAGTTCCAGGTCATGAGATTGTAGGAAAAGTGGTTCAAATTGGAGACAATGTAACAAAATTTAAAATTGGAGACAGAGTAGGAATTACGCCACTTTTAGAAGCATGTAGAAAATGCCAATATTGTAATGAAGGAAAAGAGTATCTCTGTGAATCATCAACAATCACAGGAGAATCATTCAAAGGAGGATATACTGAATATATTACGGTGATGGAAGATTTTGCAACCAGAGTTCCAGAAACCATGAAACCGGAATATGCAGCACCGTTATTTTGTGCAGGTATTACGGCATATAAAGCAGTCAAAGCTGTAGAGCCAAAATCACATAAAAAAATAGGAATATTTGGAATTGGAGGTGTTGGTCACATGGCAATTCAATTTGCAAAGGTTGAGAATTGTGATGTGATTGCATTTTCTAGATCAGAAAAACATCTTGAGATTGCAAAAAGATTAGGCGCAACAGATACAATAGTATTTTCAAAAGATCAAAACAAGTTTTTGGACAAATTAAAAGAAAAACATGGTTTATTGGACGCTGCAATAGTATTTGCACCAGCAAATATTGTTACAGACACAGCAATTAAATCAATAAAGAAAGGAGGGCTTGTAGTAATTGCAACAGTGGGAGAAAGACCTGCATTTATGGCATTTGAAGAAAAAACAATCAGAGGCACGCTAATAGGTTCAACTAAAGATATGGAGCAAGTAATCAAAATATGTGATAAAAAAAATATTGAGGTAATTTCTCAAACATTTCCATTAGAAGAGGCAAATGAAGCTCTCAAAAAATTAAAAAATTCAGAGATTGAAGCAAGAGCCGTTTTAATTCCTTAACTGGTAGATTAAATAACAAAATAGCATGTTTTTGATATGAATTGCAAACGATGCCATCATACATATGAAGCACACATACCAGATAAACAGAGTGACTCAATAATCAAAGTAGGGAAATGTCAAATTCCAACATGTATATGTCGACAATATTTAGACCCGATTCAAAAGATTGATGAGGATCTCTTGTAACAATTCATATATCAAAATTTGTCAGGTAGTTTATGGATAAACACAAACCATCTGATGAGATGATAAAAGAACTGGATAATGTGTTATCTAAGTTAAATGCTATGGAAATTGTTGCCTCTGATGATCATCAAAAAAATTCAATTAAAGTAATGAGAACATTGGTTGAAGGGCAAATACATTCAATTAATGAGTTTCAACATTTGAAAAAAGCCATAGACTTGTTGATGTTACAATTGTTTGATGTTCAAAATAAGATCAACAGTTAAGCTTTGTATCACTCAACCCACAGATTACACAACGAAAGAGAGTGGATTTTTCAAGAATTTGTTCAGGCTTCATATCAGAACCACAACAAGGGCATGTGAATTTTGATTCAGAACTTCTTTCATCGGATTTTCTCATTACATAATCAGGTTTTTTTTGAGGGAGATCATCCAAGTTACAAGGAGGTGTATAATTAATCATTATTTTATTTAGAATGTTTCTTCTATGTGTATCATTAGAGTCAAACAATGGCAATATTGCCAAGAACAATGATTTTTCAGAGCCTGAATGTTTTACCCAGCATTTAAAATTTGGATGTTGGGTAAAAAAAGACTTATCGTCTGTTTTATCACAATCTCCCACATATAGAATATTGAATTTGTCCTTGTCTCTTGAAAGAATCAGATAGACTAATTTTTCCATTGGAGGTCCCCACTCATCAAGAGATATAGGTCCAAGAAACTCATATTGAAGAATTTGAATACTCAATATGAGGACTTTTAATGAGTTTTCTTTTTATCTTTTCCCAAAAATCATACTAGTACTGAAGATTTGATCGCAAAATTCAAACTTGAAAAGATTAAATTCAAGAGTTGCGGATTTTCCGTAAATGAAAGAGGCTCACAATTATGCACATGTAGGTTATGGTATGATTGCAGTCGCCGCAAGCCTTGCGGCAATTGGCATTATTGCATTAGCAATAGGAGGAGATGGTCTTCTTGCGGATAATATGCAAAGAGAAAACACACATCATTTCAACGAGTGTAAAAAAAATGATTTTAAAACAGAAGGATGTGAGAAATACTGGGATCGAATAAACAACGAGGCGTCAGGGATTTACGTAGACCTAGAAAAATAATTTAAAAGCCATTGGCAAAATCTTCAAACATGTTTTGATTCTTTGTCAGCCTGTTCATTGCAAAAAATGCTCCACCTACTATTCCTGCTTGATAAAAGGCATACAAGAAAACACCTGATGATGTTGGATCCGATTTGGTGAAACTCAGTACAAGCATTGTGAAAAATACAAAAGTACCAACAAAAGTTACTATCCTAGTTACAAATCCAGCATCCATGCCAACAATTCTTTTTGTGGCCCCTGCCATCAAGCCAATGCTAGTAATTATCAGAAATGTGGCTCCACCATTTGCAGTGATAAAATTATCTAACCAAGGCAAAAGGCCATCATCTAAAAGAGATATTTCTGGCATGACACTACCTCCGTTTAGGGCAAAATTTACAGAGCTGAACATCCCACCCATAACAAAAAAGAACAGGAATATCTTTACAATTGATCTTTTTATCGGGCTTCGAATTTCAGATGGCTTTACAGCACGTTCAGTTATTCGCACGCCATAAAGAAAACCCACAGCCATTGCAGGGATAAACATGATGTTGATCAGAATAGGAGACTCTTTGTTAATAGCATCTATTTGAGGATGGAATATTAGAAACAGAATTATTGCAAGAGATGCTGCAGAAGCAAACAGTATCAGACCTACATATCTATGACCTTTTGACTCATAGAGATCATCCCAGTTATACACTCTATAGAATTTAAATGAAATAATTAAAAACCAAACCAAGAAATGATTTGGTCAAATTATCAATTCCATTTACTCTTTTTAATAAAGAGTCAGAGGCATTCATGAGAATAGGTAAGTTAACAACAATAGTTGGCATCATAATATGGATTTTTGGTATTACTTTTCATCTTCAAGGACAATCAGTCATAGGTCCTGAAGTATCTTTCATGTATTCAAATCCAGATTGGACAACATATGGAATCCAAATTACAGTCACAGGAATAATCATAATGATAACAGGGATCATAATCATCAAGAAAAATTAATCAGACATGTAATGATTGTACTAATGTTTAGTTTTCGGATTTTAGAGACAGTGATTTCATTAATTTATGCACAGGATCATTTGCTACAAATTCAAACATAACACATTTCCATAAATAATCAAACAGTCTTTAATTTCAAGAGATTTTGTAAAAGTGCTTAGGCAGCATTACAATTAATTAACAAGTATGTGTTTTTCATATAAAACCAGTTTTCCATAAAAATATCAATCTAAAGACATCTAAAATCATCTTTCTAAAATGGATCTCAAAAACCAGCAACTATTGGATCTTGAGGCTTCATAATTTCTCGTA
>JAOUNZ010000101.1 GCA_029880665.1 Candidatus Nitrosopumilus sp. | reverse complement strand
ACACAATTAACCTGTTGAAATTAGGTAAAACGGTAATAAGGTAAACATGTCAAGTCACAGTATTATGCTTAAAAATTCAATGATTTCAGGTCCTAAATGCCCATCGTGTGGAGACAAAAAAATTGTTACGGACCAAACCACTGGGGAGTTGTTCTGCGGTAAATGTGGATTAGTAATTTCAGACAAAATCGCAGATACCGGTGCTGAATGGCGCTCTTTTTCAAATGATGAGGGGAATAGAACCAGAGTTGGTGCAGGAACGTCATTAATGATACATGATATGGGCTTATCAACTGTGATTGGTGCTGCAAACAAAGATTCAACAGGAAAGCCATTATCTGCAGGTGTAAGAAGTTCCATTGAGAGATTAAGAACATGGGATAGTAGAACACAAGCACACTCATCTGCAGATAGGAATCTTAGGCAGGCACTTAATGAGATGGACAAACTAAAAGACAAACTTGCACTAACAGATTCAGTAATTGAGAAAGCAGCTTACATATACAGAAAAGCAATGGAGAAAAAATTGGTCAGGGGTAGATCAATTCAAGGCTTGGTTGCAGCATGTCTTTACGCATCATGTAGAAACACAGAAACACCAAGGACATTAGACGATATTGCAAAGGGAATCAACATTAGGAGAAAAGATGTTGCAAGATGTTACAGATTAATCTTCAGAGAATTGGAATTAAAGATGCCAGTAGTTGATCCTGTGAAAGGGGTATCAAGGATAGCAAGCATTGCAAATTTGAGTGAGAAAAGTAAACGAAAAGCAATTGAGATACTAAATCAAGCAAAAGAAATGGGGATAGTTGCAGGCAAAGATCCAATGGGAATAGCAGCTGCTGCATTGTATCTTGCGTGTATTAGTACGGGGGAGATTAAATCACAAAAAGAAATCTCAATGGCATCAGGAGTTACAGAAGTAACAATTAGAAACAGATGTGCAGGACTAAGAAAGATGTTGAATGAATAAAATTCAACAGATAGAATGGTCAGAATGGTTAGATTTCAATCAAGACATGATCTCAGAAACTCCAGAAACGTCAGGCGTGTTTATGATGCATGCAGGTATGAAAATATTGCATATTGGTGGTTCAAATAACATGAGGAAAGCAATTACAAGTATTTCTGAAAGATGTGTTTTGGATGCAACAAGATTCAGATACAGTAAAGAGAAAGACTTTGAGAAAAGGAAAAAGGAGTTAATCACAGACTACAAGAAACGTCATGAGGGCAAACTCCCTGAATGCATGAATTAGAGATATTATTTTTTAGATCTTTGGAATTCAAGTCTATCCCAAGGAAATACAACATAACTTCCACTAGTTGTTTTTTTTGCATAGATGAGTTGCTTAGGAAGTATTTTTCCACGCCTTGCAAATAACGTGACAAAAGTTAATTTTGATGGGTCGTCAACTCTAGATAGAATTTTAGCAAATGTATAACCTGTATCAAAAATATCATCTACAAATAACGAATCAGATGAGATGTTTGTTTTATCAACAAGTATTTTTTTAATGTCTAAATGATCTGCCAATAAACGAGATGGGCCAAGCCACCCCTACTCAGAGTAACAATATTGGAATACGTTCTTGAAGAATAAGAGATTTTCTTGGCAAGTATCTGTACAAGCGATTCTATTTCAGACCAACTGACATCCTGTTCCAAATCCACAGTCACGGTAATGACAAGCGAGATTAAGTTGTTATGATTAGAATGTCTTTATCGGAGATTTTTTTAGAGGTTCAATAATTTTAAGAACTCTAAATGGCAGTTTACCAAAGTTGATATCTTTTTCACAAGAAACTAGCAAGACATCATTGTTTGTTAATGGAAAACTCATCACGATCACTTTGTCCCTGTAAGACATTGAGAAATGAACTTCGCCAAATTCATTATCAAATTCATGTCTCATCCTAACACGTAATGCAAGTTCCATGAACATCATTTCATCTTGTTTTTGGTTTTCAAGTGAAAACAATCCTTCTTTCATGCCACCAGCGATCAAATGACCTCTGTTATTGATGAATCTAGCAGAACGTATATTTGGATCTAATTTCAAGAGTTTTTTACAGATTTTTTCAAGTGGCTCTGTATCACTCATTGACATAATTTTACAAGCGAACTATTTATTGCGATCTCTCCTTATAGATTACTGTGCAATCAGAACCATCAAGAGACACCACCGACTATTATAAGCATTTGTCACTTTTCTGGACAGACATCATTCATTTGATGTCAAGCAAGCCTCAGGCTCTTAGTTCAATTGGCCCAATGAGAGCATTTGCATCAAATTCAAAGAAGATATCCACAGAGTTAATAGAAATAAATGATGATCTCATAGAGTTCAACCAATATCTTACTGAATACTACAAACAACTTGCAGACACATGGAGTGTTGCCCAAAAGAAGACCAACCTAAAAGTTCCAGAGGTTCCTCAAGATGTTGAACAGATAGAGGCATTCAAAAGAATATGGATAGATATTTTTGATAATGACTATACAGAATTATTTGATTCAGAAAAGTTTGGAGAGAACTATGGTAAGCTAGTCTCAAAGGAGCTTGAATTGACCAAACACTGGAACAACATCACAAATGTTATTTTACAGTCAGTCAATCTTCCCAGTAAGGAAGAAATTGATGAGGTTTACAAAGAGATGCATTCTCTCAAAAAAAGAGTTGCAAAATTAGAATTAGAATTAAAGAAAGAGGTAAAGAAAAATGCAAAGTGAATCACGCATAGATCCAAAAATTGTGGAAGAGATTTTAAAGTTTAGCAAAAATGTCATTGATGCCCCAAAACTAGTTTCAGCACCAGATGAGATCAGTTTAGAGGTAACACCGCATGACGTCGTACAGCAGATAGACAAAACAAGACTATTACATTATAGACCGCTTACAGAAAAACGGCATAAAACACCGTTGCTAATTTCATATGCGTTGATTAACAGATACCACATACTAGACATCCAACCCGAAAAAAGCTGGGTAAGAAATTTACTGTTACAGGGATTTGATGTATACATGCTAGATTGGGGCACTCCTACTAGCATGGACAAATATCTTGATTTTGATGATTACGTAAATGGTTATTTGGACTCATCTGTGGAATACATCAAGAACGAATCATCTACTGAAAAGATTTCATTACAGGGATACTGTACGGGAGGAACAATTGCAACCACATATGCAGCATTGCATCCAGAAAGTGTGAAAAACTACATAGCAACAGCGCCAGTTATTGATGGGTGGCGTGACACTACGGTGATTAGCAATCTTGCAAAGCACATGGATGTAGATAAGATGGTAGATACAATAGGTAACATGCCGCCAGAATTCATGTATTATTGTTTTTCAGTGCTCAAACCATTTGAACAGGGAATTGAGAAATATGTCAAATTTTTTAAAAACATAGACAACAAGCAATTTGTCGATAGTTTTCTAAGAGTGGAAAAATGGTTGGGAGATACACCGCCCATCCCAGGAGAATTGTTCAAACAATGGATTAAAGACATCTATCAAAAGAACCTGCTTATCCAAAATAAGATGTATGTGGGAGGCGAGCACATCGACTTGAAAAAAATAGACATGCCTGTTTTTACACAGATTGCCGTAGGGGATCATTTGGTGTCCCCAGAATGCAGCATGCCGTTACATTACGCTGTGGGTAGTGATGACAAAACATTGAGAATGTATCCTACAGGCCATGTAGGGATGATTGCCAGTTCATTATCACAAAAGAAGGTATTGCCTGAGTTAGGGCAATGGTTATCTGAAAGATCATAAAAAAATAAAAAAATAAAAAAATACCACTAGTTGTTCTTTGTGGTGAATGTTGAAATCCAAGATTGCATGATGTTCTTATTTAGGTCAGCGAATGACTTTGCATTATCATTGAATGTTTTGATGTTTTGTTGTGTTGCATCAATAGTTGCAAGTGCCACTTGGTTTTGTATAGAAGCTGCCTTGATAAATTCTTCAGTAGTATCATGAATTACTTTTAGTGTTGCTTCAGGAATGTTTGATGCAATACCTGCTTTCTTTACATATTCTTTCTGTAGTGATATGCCTGAATCTACTGCATTTTCATATGCTTGTAAATATTCCTGCTGTACGTTAGTAATTGATTGATGATACTGTGGCACTGATTGTTTTATACCATTGAAGATTTTGTTCACATTTTCTTGATATACAGAAAATAGATCTTTTGGATTTGCTTGTGTTGTTTCGTTTTTACTCATTGTTTCACCTCCCTATTTTTTGATTTTTTTGCTATTGGCAAAATAATGACTTGAACCAAATCACCGTCACCTAAGCCAAGTGCATTGCGTTCAGCCTCAGGAATCGAAATTCTTCCATTACTACTAATCGTAGTTTTGTAAGCACCCCAATTCATGAAAGAAGGAAGCATTTGGCCGATGTTGAACATGGTATCCATGCTTTTACTTTGAATTGAAGACATGTTTTCCATCATGTTGGATTGAGTTTGTCTAGCACTCTCAGAAACTTCCTTTAGGGTTTCTAAAGGATTGAAAGTCTGGC
>JAOUNZ010000100.1 GCA_029880665.1 Candidatus Nitrosopumilus sp. | reverse complement strand
GTACTTGCAAATCTGCAACGTGTGTTTCTGGAAACTGATTCCGAGTCAAAACGAGAGTGGCTTAAACAATTCATGCGAGATACGCCCTGCAATGTTTGTCATGGCAAAAAACTGAAGCCTGAATCACTTACTGTCAAAATTAACGATCAAGGAATAATGGATGTCTGTGATATGTCAATTGACAATTGCTATGATTTTTTCTCCGCTTTGAAGCTGACTGAAAATGAACGCTATATTGCAAGAGATGTTCTAAAAGAAATTAAAGAACGCCTTGAATTTTTAATGAACGTTGGATTAAATTATCTTACATTAAATAGACTAAGCTCTACTTTGTCTGGTGGCGAATCGCAAAGAATTCGCCTTGCAACCCAGATTGGATCTAATCTCACCGGCGTCTTGTATGTACTTGATGAGCCAACAATTGGATTGCACCAACGTGATAATGCCAGACTCATCAAAACGTTACACAAGCTACGAAATTTGGGCAATACTGTCATTGTAGTAGAGCATGACGAGGAAGTTATACGGAATTCGGACTGGATGGTGGATTTGGGTCCCGGTGCTGGCGTACACGGTGGAAACATTGTCTTTGAGGGAACAGTTGATGATATACTTAAAGATACAAAATCTGTAACCGGAAAATATCTTAAAGATAACTCTTTGATCGTACTAAGAGATAAAACACGCAATCGTTCTGGCTCATTAATCATAAAGGGTGCATCAGAAAATAATCTGAAAACTATAGATGTTGAGATTCCTTTAGGTCTCTTTGTCTCTATAACAGGAGTTTCCGGTTCTGGAAAATCTACTTTGATTAATGACATTTTGCTTAAAACATTGGAAAATTATTTTAACAAATCAAATGTCCGTTCTGGAATCCACAAAGAAATAATTGGTTTAGAAAATATCGATAAGGTCATTGCAATTGATCAGTCACCAATAGGTAGAACACCGCGTTCAAACCCTGCAACATACATTGGCGCATTTACTCCTATTCGAGAACTATATGCAAATACTGCACTGTCAAAAGAAAGAGGATATGCTCCAGGACAATTCTCGTTTAATGTTGCAGATGGCAGGTGTTTTGCTTGTGACGGTGATGGTGTAAAACAAATTGAAATGCAGTTTCTGTCAGATGTGTATGTAAAATGTGATGAATGCAAAGGAAAAAGATACAACACTGAAACACTATCTGTTTTGTACAAGGGCAAGAATATCTCAGATGTCTTGGATATGACCGTATACGAAGCACTCAACTTTTTTGAAAATATTCCTGCAATCAAACGAAAATTACAAACAGTATATGATGTCGGATTGGAATATATCAAGTTGGGACAGTCATCCACTACTCTCTCAGGTGGAGAAGCTCAAAGAGTTAAACTTGCCTCAGAACTATCAAAGCGTGGCACTGGTAAGACTCTTTACATACTAGATGAGCCTACAACAGGACTGCATTTTGCTGATGTTCAGAAATTATTGGATGTCTTGAACCGTCTTGTAAATCTGGGAAATACCATGTTGGTAATCGAGCATAACATGGATGTTATAAAAAATTCTGACTGGATTATCGATCTTGGACCAGAAGGCGGTAATGAAGGGGGAATGGTTATAGCTGTTGGCTCTCCTCAGGATATTGTGAAATCATCTGGAAGCTATACCGGAAAATATTTGAAAAAACTACTGAAATGACTTTTGATATATCCCAAATACAAATTCCTACTGATCCAGGAATATACTTGATGAAAGATTCTGATGCAAAAATCATCTATATTGGGAAGGCAAAGAATCTAAAAAATCGTGTAAAGTCATATTTTTTGAAAAATCAAAATTACAAGACACAAAAATTAGTTGAAAATATTGCAAACATTGAGTTTGTTTTAACTGATAATGAAAGTGAGGCTTTTCTCTTAGAATCAAATATGATTAAAAAACATCGTCCAAGATTTAACATTGAATTGAAAGACCAGCAAAGATATACATATCTTAGAATCACTGATGAAAAATTCCCTAGGCTTTTGGTAGCAAGAAGAACACGTGATGGAAAGTTTTTAGGCAAAGGAAAAACATTTGGGCCCTTTACTCAA
Source organism: Candidatus Nitrosopumilus sp. (assembly GCA_029880665.1). GTDB lineage: Archaea > Thermoproteota > Nitrososphaeria > Nitrososphaerales > Nitrosopumilaceae > Nitrosopumilus. The sequence continues at coordinate 2,519 of JAOUNZ010000100.1, read as the reverse complement.
GGCAGTTCAAAGTTGCTGACAATTGGTACGCTGCGAAAAGCATTCCAAATCAGAATCTGTAAAACACTTCCAAAAAAAGTCTGTCTTGAATACCATTTGGGAAACTGCGAAGGCCCATGTGAATTCAAAGATGCACAAGAAAGATATCCAAAACATGTTGCTGCGTTAGAGGATGTCCTTAAGGGAAAAAATCAGATGAAAGTTTTCACAAAAAAATTAGAATCTGAGATGCACCAAGCTGCAGATTTACAACAATTTGAAAGGGCAAAAGACATACGTGATACCCTGATTAGACTAGGAAGTCTTCAGACCAAACAAAAAATGGAATATGTTGAAAATTCTGATGAGGAATATTTTGGCATTGGAATCAAAGAACATGTTGCCACCGTGATGAATTTCAGAATGATACATGGTGTGATTAGAGATAGTGACAAGTTCTTTTTTGATTTGGTAGGTGATAATTCTTTCTCAAATTTTCTTTACCAGTATTATTCTACTCACAGAATTCCAAGATTTATTCTAGTCAGTGAACTTCCAGAGAATCATAAATTGCTAGAAACATTATTGTCTGAACAATCTGGTTTTGAAGTGAAGATTCTGGTTCCAAATCAAGGAAAAAGAAAAAACATCATCCGCCTGATAATGAAAAATATCCAATTGATTCATTCTACTGGTGCAGATCCCGGATTAGTGGAATTAAGAGACATTCTTGGTCTTCCTGCAATCCCAAACGTCATTGAATGCTTTGATATCTCAAATCATGGTGAGGACTTTGCTGTAGGCTCAATGGCTAGATTTGTAGGTGGTATTCCTGATAAATCTGAATATAGAAAATTTAAAATCAAAACGGTGTCTGGCAGGGATGATTTTGCAATGATTGGTGAAATCATCAAAAGAAGATACTATAGATTATTGGAAGAAAACTCTGAACTACCTGATTTGATTGTAATTGATGGTGGTAAGGGACAACTTAGTGCTGCTATGAGGTCATTGGTATCACTTGGATTAACACTGCCATGTATCTCACTTGCAAAGGAAAACGAAGAAGTATTCATTCCTAAAGATAAAACTTCTATAGTTATTCCAAAAAACAAATCTTCGCTAAAAATCCTACAGTACATCAGAGATGAAACTCATAGATTTGGTGTAGCATACAACCGAACAATTAGGAAAAATCAAATAAAATAAGAAAAAAGGATTCTGGTTAGTTCACTGTAACACTACCAATCATCCAAGGATGTACCATGCAGAAGTACTTGTAACTGCCTTTGTCATTGAAGGTAAATGCATAATCTGCACTTGCCATGACTAAACTGCTATCAAATACACCAGAAGGTCCGTCTGCTGGACTTCCTCCAGTCACTGTATGTGCTGCTGTGTCTACGTTATTCCATGTCACTGTATCGCCAGCTTTGATTGTAATGCTTGATGGCGTGTAACATGCATTGTTGCTTTCACATCCTGGAACTGAAGTGCCTGCTGGGATTGCCACTTTGTGTGTCTGTGGTCCTGCTGGTTCTTTCACTACTGGAGCTTCTTGCTTCACTACTGGAGCTTCTTGCTTCACTACTGGAGCTTCTTGCTTCACTACTGGAGCTTCTTGCTTCACTACTGGAGCTTCTTGCTTCACTTTGTTTGCCAAATCTGCAAATGGGTCTGTCTGCGCTTTTGGTTCTATAGTTTTAGCTGAAACAGTTGGAGTAGAGACTACTGGACCTGCATCTTGTGCTGCACCCATAGAGAATGCAAAAATTACGCCTACAGCGACAATTGCGATTGAAAATGCAATAGCTGCCTTGTCTATGCTTGTCATAATGATCCATGGATCTGTGTATGCTAAATAAATCTAATTGTCATTTTTTCATATTTTTTTAATTTTTTTTCCATGTTTTGAGATCTGTAATTTTGAATTAACTATAAATTTTTGATTTGTCGCCATTCTTGAAATTTTTGTAAAAATTTCAAATTCCTACTGGAAATTTCATACAATCACCTGAATCAAGGCGCAATATTGTTTTATGATGAATAACCTGTATTATGAAAATATGATTATGTTTGAAATGTTGTACAACTTTTGGTCTTTCTTTTGCATTTAGATATTGTTTTTGGCAATATTCTCATCTTGGCTGATTGCTTCAAATTCGACTTTTAATTTTCTCTGATCAATTAACTGCCTGATAAATCGTAGACGCTTTTGTATAAATGAGTCCTCAATTTCTGAATCCGTTGTAAATTGCTCAAACATTTTCTTTTCATCTAATTTTATTTTGATACTGTCTCCATTTTTTATTATGAATGTTCCAATCCCCCAAAACAAACCAACATGTAGTGCTACATATTTTGACTGTAAATTTGTCACTTTGTATTTGTACATATCTACATGCTCTCGGTTCTCCGTAAATGACGAACCATCACTTTGAATGATCCATGTGATGTTTTTGGCATTTCCATCTGAATAAAAGATATGGCTCAATTGTCAATCAAAAAGTGGTCTTTTGTTAATATATTTTGAATCCTTC
>JAOUNZ010000004.1 GCA_029880665.1 Candidatus Nitrosopumilus sp. | reverse complement strand
AAAGCAAAAAAAGCAAAAGAATGCCCACATTGTGGAAAAACACAATATGAACTGGTCTTTACAAAGCCGACCATCTTTGTTGAGAAGACCGAAATCGGTGAACACAGATTACTTCCTATTACAATTAGAGAAAGATTCTCACAAATCTCTGATAATGATTTAGAACTGCTATCTTATGATCCTCGTACTGCTAGACCAGAATGGTTTATTCTGCAAGCATTACCTGTCCCACCTGTTACTGTTAGACCCTCAATCATTCTTGAAACAGGAATTAGATCTGAAGATGACTTGACACACAAAATGGTTGACATCATCAGGGTAAATCAGAGGCTAAAGGAAAGCAAGGAAGCAGGAACTCCACCGCTAATTGTTCAAGATTTAGTTGACCTATTGCAGTATCATTCCACGACCTATTTTGATAATGAAGTTTCTGGAATACCTCAAGCTCATCATCGTTCTGGTCGTCCACTCAAGACATTAACCCAAAGACTCAAAGGAAAAGAAGGCAGATTCAGAGGATCACTTTCTGGAAAAAGAGTTGACTTTTCAAGTAGAACCGTGATTTCACCAGATCCTAATTTGGATTTGTCTGAAGTGGGTGTTCCTGAACAAGTAGCTATGAAGCTAACAATTCCTGAAATTGTGACGGAATGGAATATTGATAGAATGAGAAAACTTGTGATCAACGGACCTGAGAAATTTCCAGGTGTAAACTACATCGTTAGACCTGACGGTGTGAAGATTAGACTAGATTTCGTTGAAGACCGCTCTATTATTGCCGAATCTCTTGAGATCGGGTATTTGATTGAAAGACATTTGGCCGATGGCGATATTGTGATGTTTAACCGACAACCATCATTGCATCAGATGTCTATTATGGCACACTATGTTCGTGTGCTTCCTGGTAAAACTTTCAGATTACATCCGTCTGTCTGCCCTCCCTACAACGCAGATTTTGATGGTGATGAAATGAATCTTCATGTTCCTCAAAGTGAAGAATCTAGAGCAGAAGCAATTCTTTTGATGAGAGTTCAAGATCAAATTATTTCTCCAAGATATGGCGGTCCAATTATTGGAGCGCTAAGAGACTTTGTCACTGGAGCATACCTTCTAACTAAGGACGATACAACTCTAACTGTCCAAGAATTTTCAAATTATGCAATGCTTGGTGGTTACACTGATCTTCTTCCAAAACCTAGTACCAAAACAAAAGACGGTCCCGCATATACTGGAAAACAGTTATTCTCATTGTTCCTTCCAAAAGATTTCAACTATGTCCTTACATCAAAATGGTCAAAGGGCACGCAAGGTTCGCCAAAAGATGTTGTAATTAAAAATGGTCAATTAATCAGTGGTGTAATTGACAAAGCCTCAATTGGAGCAGAAGAGCCGGAAAGTGTTCTTCATAGAATTACTAAAGATTATGGTAACAGTGTAGGAAAAACATTCCTTAACTCAATTCTGATTATGGTAAAACAATTCATCACACATTATGGCTTTAGTTATGGTTATGGTGATCTTGAAGTTCCAGAAAAAGAAAGACAACAAATTTTGACTGACATTCAAGGAACTTATGATGTAATCTCTGATCTGACCGATCAATATGAGAAAGGAACTCTTAAACTTACTAGGGGTATGAAGGCCGAAGAAGCACTAGAAGCATACATTGTTAATGAATTAGGTAAAGCAAGAGATAAGGCCGGATCTACTGCAGACCAATCTCTTGATCAGACTAACGCTGGAAGAATCATGGCTACTACCGGTGCAAGAGGCTCAGCTTTGAACATTGGGCAGATGGCAGGTGCATTGGGTCAACAATCAAGAAGAGGCAATAGATTACATGACGGTTTCCAAAATCGTGCATTAACACATTTCCAAGAACATGACAGTAATCCTGATGCCCATGGATTTGTAAAATCTAATTATAGAGAAGGCCTTTCCGCATTAGAGTTCTTTTTCCATGCAATGGGAGGCCGTGAAGGACTTGTAGATACGGCAGTTAGAACACAACAAAGCGGTTACATGCAACGCAGACTAATTAATGCATTAGAACACATTAGACTAGAATATGACGGAACTGTAAGGGACCCACACGGTCACATCATTCAGTTCCTTTACGGTGAAGATGGCATTGATGTGCAAAAGAGCGATCATGGTGAAGCATTCAACCCAAGCAGATTAGCAGAGTCACAAACCATCATAGATTCCGGAAACAAGGCAACAAAAGATGAGATTGAGACACTTGCCAAAAAATACACAAAGACATTCAATCCAAGATTAACTTCACTTGTAACTGAAGCGTTACTTCATTCCAATCTCAGCAAAGAAGGTGTAGAAGCTGTATGTAAAAAAGGACTTTCGTTATACAACAAAGCAAAAGTAGAACCTGGTCAGGCGGTCGGAATTATCACCGCACAGTCAATCGGTGAACCTGGTACTCAGATGACTCTAAGAACATTCCACTTTGCAGGAATTAAAGAAAGAAACGTAACGTTAGGATTGCCAAGATTGATTGAATTGGTTGATGCTAGAAAGAAACCAGTCACACCAACAATGGACATCTACCTTAATGAAGAATCAAAAAAGTCTAGAGAAAAAGCAATTGAGGTTGCAAGAAATGTCTTACAAACAAAAGTAAGTGCATTGATTTCAAACAGCGAGACTGATTATTCTACACAAATATCATTAATCCTAAGTCCAAACAGACTCAAAGAAAGAGGATGCTCGATTGCCGAAGTTGAGGCTTCGCTTGCATCCAACAAGAAATTCAAAACGGAAACTACCGGTGAGATGATCACGCTAAAACTGGTTGAAGAGTCTGATACTGCAACTGTGATTGCAATTAGAAACAAAGTTCTAAACACTACCGTAAAGGGAGTTCCAGACATCGAGCGTGTCACACTCGTTCAAAAGGGTGATGAATGGGTTATCCAAACAACCGGTTCTAACGTTGCCAAGGTGCTTGAAGTTAACGGAATTGATAAAAGAAATGTAAGAACAAACAACGTCTTTGAAATTGCAGGAACTTTGGGCATTGAAGCCGCAAGAAACTCCTTAATTGATGAGCTTAACAATACTTTGGGAGACCAAGGATTAGAAGTTGATAATAGATACATCATGCTCGTATCTGATTTGATGTGTTCAAGAGGCTACATGCAACAAATTGGTAGGCACGGCATTGCTGGTACTAAAGACAGTGTTCTTGCAAGAGCTGCATTTGAAATCACAGTTCCAACAATTGCACACGCCGCGCTTGCCGGAGAGATTGAACATCTTAAAGGCATTACTGAAAATGTTATTGTCGGAAGCAACATTCCAATTGGAAGTGGCACTGTTGATTTGTACATGCAAGTCTCCAAAAAGAAATGAGTGACAATTATGGCAGATGAAATTACAACATTGATGAATAATAGTAAGAATAAAGTTGTTTTACTTCGATTGAGAAATACAAGAACTGTTCAAGGCACTCTGATTGATTTTGACATTCACATGAATCTGACTCTGGATGATGCTGAGGATATCTCTGAAGGAAAAACAGAAAAACTCGGAAAAATTTTACTCCGTGGCGACAATATATTGGCAGTATCTTTGCCTGAAGACGAATCCTAGCATACTTCACCAAACATTAAATTCAATACTGAGTACTTTTTGTCATGCACTTGTTCTTTTTGTTTTTGCCCTTGATTCTTCTTCCTGTGTTTGCTGAACCAATTCCAAATTATGATAAACCATATGCACCAATTTTTACAGACAAGCCCGTGTATACTTGGACAGATAAAATAAAAATGACTATTCTTGCACCGAGTTGGAATACTGATAACCATTTGATTGATTCAATTGGCGATGACGCAGATCATGCAATTAAAATTAATACCTCTGAGAACTCTCTGAAATCCTATAGGTTTACTGAGACAAATGTGAATTCTGGAATCTTTACAGCTGAGATTACCCTTACAGGTTTCCCACATGATGCAAATGGCGATGGAGATATTGACACTATGCCGCGAACAACCGGCAAAGGTCCTACCAGTGGATTTTTAGAAGTTGATAGAGATTCTTCTGTAACGATCTCTTTTGAATTTGCAGATGGAGTAGTGCTAGTCAAGTCCGTTCCTGTCACTTGGAATGTTGGCTCTATTTCCTTTCTGAAAGAAATTCCTTTGTATAATGCCTCTGTAATGATTCGTGTAATTGATCCTGACATGAATCTTAATCCTGAGGCACTAGATCACATTCAGATACAAATATTCTCAGATTCTGATACTGCAGGAATTGAAATTGAAGGAATAGAAACATCTGAGAGCTCCGGCTCTTTTGTTGGAACAATATCATTGTCCCAAACTTTACCCTCAAGTGGGAACAGGCTTTATGCCCTACCTGGAGATAAACTATCTGCAAAATATGCTGATTATACACTGCCAAAACCATTTTCCAAATCAGATCATCTGGAAATTGAAACTTTTGCTGTGGTTGATTCATCTATCTCATCAACTGAACGCCTGACAAACTTGCCAATTACCTTTTCTGACATCTTTGCAAATAAGATGGATTCTTTTTCGGCAAATACTCCGTTGCAAATAGTTGGAACCATACAAAATGATCAAGAGTATAAACAAAAATTTGTTTATCTCTTTCAAGTTAAGAATGCAAATAATTCAGTAGATTCAATTTCGTGGGTTCAAGGCGAACTGTCATCAAAACAACGTTTAGATGTCTCACAATCTTGGGTTCCTGAGAAATCTGGAATATATCGTATTGAAACGTTTGTTTGGAATTCTCTAAATGATCCCATACCGCTATCTAATCTAACGTCTACGTCAATAACAGTTGAATGATTAGTAGAATTTCTACGTGATTATTAAATAGAAAATTACGTTTCTAGTCGTGTGTTAGGATACTTTGCAGCAATTACTCTAGTGTTAACCGTACTGTCTCCGTTAATCTTAGAAGACATTTTTGCCGAATCATTCACTGTGACTTTTGACAAGCCAGTATACAGCAGTGGTGATTCGATCACCATATCAGGTGAGATTCTTGACTTTGGAATGCCAGTAATTGCCATGAGTATTTATGATCCGGATGGAAAAATACTATCTGCCAATAACTTGGAGATTTTACCCAACAAGACATTTTCAAAAAACTTTGTTTTGGATTCTATCTTTTATGAAAAATCTGGAGAATATGCAGTAAAAATTAGCTACGGAAAGATCTCCGAAAATCATTTTTTTACAATAGATAATTCTGATCCTGAAATCGTTATTGAAACCTTTGATGACACTGAAATAATTTTACTATACACTGACAAAAAACAATATACAGATAACGATGTAATTAAAATCACAGGTCTGGTCTCTGCAATAGATTCCCCATCGGTGTTGATTGGAATTTATGATCCGTTTGGAATGCCGGGAGGGTTTTATTTTGGTTCAGTTGACTCTAATCTGGAATTCTCTACAAGTTTTCTTGTCAAGTCTGGAGTTAATTTTAGAGTTGACGGGACATATTCGATTAAAGCCCACTATGGCGAAGCGGAAATGATATCTTTTTTTGATTATTATGAAATTCTTCCAGACACCAAAGATGATCCTGCAGACACCAAAGATGATCCTGCAGACACCAAAGATGATCCTGCAGACACCAAAGATGATCCTGCAGACACCAAAGATGATCCTGCAGACACCAAAGAGAAATCTCCTAAAGTGCAAACAACTGATACTGGTGTTGTTCAAGGATCTGATGCACCAATTAAAAAAATTAATGATAACAATAATGATTTTGTTTCAAAAACAAATAATTCTGAATTTAAAAAACAAAATAATCTCTCTGTTGAAGATGTAGAACTTGGAATAATGCTAAACCAAATTAATCTAGAATGTGATTCTAGCATCTTGACTGACACTATTTCATATTATGATGGAATGGGGCCTGCTTTGTATAGGCTGTGTAAATTTGATAGTTCTTTGAATTCTTTTAATGAGTCATTGGCCAAAACTCCTAACAATACTGAAGTCCTTGCAAACAAGGGCTCTGCATTAGGAAAATTAGGGCGTTTTTCTGAGGCAATAATGTACTATGACCAGGCACTCAAAATTGATCCTGACTTTTTGCCTGCTAAAAATAATAAGGCAAATGCCCTTGCAAATCTGAGAAATTACGATGCTGCCATTTCATTATATAACGAAGTCTTAGATAAAAGCCCTACTTATCTAACTGCCAAAAACAATCTTGATATTGTATTGTCACTGAATGCAAATATTGATAATTTAGACCATACGCCAACAAACTCTATTGAAAATATTGTTTCTACAGAATCATCTCCCATATCTGAAAAACTTATGCAAACCAATCAGAAAACACAAGAACCGACTAACTTTATTGATGAAATAAGTCTTGTATTTTCCACTTTGGGCTCTCTATTTGGATTTCTGAACTAATCTTCTTCTAAAACACATATGTCTTTTCAATAAACCTATAAAGCCCTGTCAAGACGATTGACATAAGGAAACAACATTGAGTAAGATACTTGAAAAATTATTAAAAGATGCCCGAAAAGAAGATACATTAACAATGGGTACTAAGCAAGTTCTGAACTCTCTAAAAAATTCCAAGCTAATTGTATTGTCTCGTTCAGTAAAAAAAGAAACACTCGAGCAAATTGAATCAGATGCAAAAAAAGAAAAAATACCTTTAGTAAACTTTCAAGGAACATCAGTCGCGTTAGGTAGATTGTGCGGCTTACAATTTAGAATCTCAACAATATCATTTACATCCATTGATGATGCAAACATCAAATCAATTTTAAAAGATACAGAAGCTGAGGATAAACATGAATAATTATATTTTCTGTAATGTAAGTTTAAATGAGACTTTTCTTGTTCGTAGATAAATAGGAATCCTAATGACACAATCAATTAAACTCACAACTGATCAGATGCGTATGATGTCTCTTTTCCAAAATGTGACTGGTGCAACAGCTCGTGATTGCGTGGAAGATGAAAAACAAGACAGAGTAATTTTTGTAGTTAATTCTGGTAAAATGGGACTTGCGATTGGCAAAGGTGGCATTCACATCAAATCCTTGCAAAATATTGTTAAAAGAAATGTCGAATTAGTTGAATTCGATGAGGATCCAGCCAAATTTTTATCGACTTTGCTTAATTCAAAACTTATCTCAGAAGTAAAAATAAATACACGAGCAGATGGGTCAAAACAAGCAATAGTCATGGTAGACCCAAGAAAGAAAGGAATAGTTGTTGGAAGAGAAGGCAGAAATGCCGAGAAAGCAAGATTACTTGCGAAACGATATTTTGATATTAGCAGCGTATTGATTAATAGTCCTGAACGTGCAACTTTGGAGATGTAATATATGAGAAAGTCACCACTTGGATTATTTGCTGGCAGAGTTTTGACTTCTAAAAAGAAGACACAACGATGGGCCATCTCAACTTACAAAAGAAGAAAACTTGGAATTGATAAAAAGGCTGATCCACTAGGTGGAGCTCCACAAGCCCGAGGTATTGTCTTAGAAAAAGTCGGTATTGCAGCAAAACAGCCAAACTCCGCTATTAGAAAATGTGTTAGAGTTCAATTAATTAAAAACGGTAAAACAGTTACAGCATTCTTGCCAAGAGATGGTGCCATGAACTTTATTGATGAACACGATGAGGTTCATATTCAAGGTATGGGCGCAACTCAAGGTGGTGCAATGGGAGATATTCCTGGTGTCAGATTCAAAGTTTTCAAAGTTAACGGTACATCCCTTCATGAATTAGTAATTGGAAAGAAGGAGAAACCAAGGAGATAGATATGGCTGAAACTAAAAATTTATTGTTATTTAGAAAATGGGATCTATCTAACATAGAAGTAAACGATCCTGGATTAAAGACCGCAATCTCTTTGAGAAAACAAATTTTGCCTTACACGTATGGTCGCTCCGCACTAAAAAGATTCAACAAAGCTGATGTTAACATTGTTGAGAGATTAATCAACAAGACAATGCACTTTGGAAAGAAATATGCAAAGAACACTGGTAGAATGACTGGTAAAAAAACAAAACTACTCAACACTGTAAAAACTGCGTTTGATATCATTGCCCTTAAAACTGGCCAAAACCCGGTTGAAATTCTTGTAAGAGCAGTTGAATTTTCTGCACCAAACGAGGACACAACTAGGATTGTATATGGTGGTACAGTTTACCATGTGTCAGTTGATGTCGCACCGCTCAGAAGAGTTGACTTGGCTTTGAAATTTATCGCTGATGCTATTAAAGAATCAACATTCTCAAACCCAAAACCAATTGAAGAGCACATGGCAGAACAACTAATGCTTGCAGCAGCCAATGATCCTAATGCTCCTTCTGTAAAAAAGAAAAATGAGTTAGAGCGTATAGCACAGGCATCTAGATAGAAAATTTTTCCAGTAGCCCGAGGCAGATTCGAACTGCCGTCTCCGCCTATCCACTCTTGAGATCCAGAGGGCAGAATCCTTGATCTAAAATATTATTTGACCGCTAGACTATCGGGCTACTAGATCAAACCCCAATGTTTTAACATATAATCATTTGCTGAGATTACTTTATTCTGACCTCATGAATTGCAGTTCCATAGTCACAGTCTGCTTTTAATCTCATGTATGGAATCAATCTAAAGTGAATTGAATAGATGTCTTTTTCTTTTAGCAAAATTCCTTTTTGAATCAATGATGCAAGTCCTCTTGATGGGATTGTAATTGTTACGTTCTTTTCTTTACATATTTGCTCTCTTTTTTTTGAAACTGTTTTAACGAGAATGCAACATCATTGATTTCTAAAATCAAGGGCCAAATTATTTCCCTCCACACAAATCTCCTGTTCTCTGTCGCTGAGGCATACTTTCCTTTTTCACTCAACATTAATAACATCTGCAAATGATGTTATAACTTAATAGTTGTCACAAAAAGAAATTGAAGAATCTCTAAACTTGTTAGAAAAAGACTGGACTGTAGATCCAATTCTGCGGGAATTCATGTTGGGTAGAATTACAGATGTCTCTGACTATCCAATCAAAGTAAAAGACGTGGTGTTTCATGTGCCCTATCTGAATTCTGAAAAAAAATACATTTTGTGGAAATGCTACTGGCCTGATTGCCATAACTGCTGCGATAGACAAGGAAGGCTACCATTGACATCTGATGATCTGATTACAATTGGAAATGGTCTAAAATACAGAAAGCCGTCTGATTTTGTAAAAAATGAAACCCTTACTGTTACATATCAGGAACCTGGGCCCTCTGGGCAGATGACTACAATGACTACAATTAATCTAAAAAGAAAAAACGATGAAACTGAAGAAGATGATGGGACGCACATCTCTTGCAGATTCTTAGATGAAAAAGGAGGCTGCAGTATGCATCCAGACAGGCCTGGGGTCTGCTATCTGTATCCTTTTTCCAGCTGGCTTGAAAATGAAAAGGGAAAGGCTCGTGTCCATGCAACTTATCAGTTTACAGGTGATTGCCCTGGGTTTTACTTGGCAGAAAACCTAGATCCTATGAAGGACGAATTCAAGGCATATTCAAAAACAATCTATGATTACAATATGGCCTCAAATAGAACAACCAGAGAAGGATTCAGCTCTGTGAGTTTCATCTAGGCTTTAGCTACTTTCATCAGATCAGCAATTTTAATGTCCATTCCAAACCTGTCTTCATTCTTTTTCATATATCTAAATATTGAGATAAAATCTGGCAATGCCTTGAAGAAACTAAAGTCTTTGTGAATTTTTGCCCTGACAAAATTAAACACTTTTGCATATACTTTGTAGTGTTTCTCTACTGCTTTCTCATATGCCTTAAAGTCGTTCATGTTTTCTAAAAATATCTCAACACACTGCATTGATGGAATGATTCCTTCCCCCAGCAACGCATAAACTGTTCCAATTGATTCGCCAACACCCACCACTTTGCCTGAATAGTATGGCTTGCATCTATCTGGAGTTGCAAGTCTAATTGGACGTCCTTTTGTTGCAATCACTTTGCCTCCATGTTTTTTCAAAAACTCGTCTGTTGCTTTGATGTGCTGTTTATTGTAATCTCCTGCGCCAATGTGTGCCCATTTTTCACCTAGTGGAAAATACCAAAAGTATCCTGACATTCCAGGAAATGGCTCGATGTAAAAGTCGTCATATGGCAAGCCATTTTCATACTCTACCTTGTATTCGTATGTTGGCAGGAAAAAATCCTCCTTTAGTTTTGGAAGATATACTCTGTTAAACCCAGTGCAGTCAACTATCATGTCATACTCTTTTTCCAATTCCTCAAGCTTTGGAGTCTGGCCATAAATTATCTTTGAGTCTTTTATGAAGTCCTTGATCAGCCCAAGTTTGTCATATGTGCATAACCCCTTCAATCCGATATCAAATTTCACATTATCGTTCATCTTGACATGCATGTTTTTGCCGTCATGAATCAAAAAATCATCAAAGTTTCTTCCTGTCTTTTTACAAAACTCTCTTAGCACTGGTTTGATTGTTCCCCATGCACAAATTGAATCATGTTTTTCTTCAACATTTCTTTCATAACCTACAACCTCATGTTCAGAATTTTTTAGTCGTGCCATGAGATAAGATCCTGCAACACCCATTCCCATTACTGCAATCTTCAAGATGATTTGCGATTGAATCATGCCTAATAAATATACTATCTGGAAATTTTTCTGGCATTGATTGTTAGTAGGAAATAATGCCGGTTAAATATCAAAACTGCACGGTATGTTTAACAAGACAATCTGTCATCTGATTACCAACGTCTCAGATCTTGGATGACATCTGTCATCAGAGATTGAACATCACTGATCTTAAGATGTGATCTCTCTGGCCACTCCTTTTAGAATCACTCTTAACTCCACTCATCTTTTAAATTTGGTATCTTTTTTGTTGTATCGTGGACACACTTGATGCAATTAACCAACGACGCTCTGTGAAAAGTTTTGATAAAAACCACAAAATGGCAAAATCTGAGATTGACAAACTCTTGGAACTTGCAGTCCTGTCTCCAACATCATACAACATCCAAAACTGGAGATTTGTTACAATAACTGATCAGGCAATCAAAGACAAATTATCTGAGCTCTCTCACGGACAACAGCAAGTATCTGACGCGTCACTTGTGATAATTTTATGCGCTGACTTGAACTCCTGGGACAAAAAACCTGAGAGATACTGGGCAAACATGCCGCAAGAATCACGCAATGCATTAGTCAAGTCTCTTAGAAACTCATACAGTGGAAAACTCCAGCAACAACGAGATGAGGCAATGCGCTCTTGTGGCATGGCAGCCCAGACAATAATGATTGCAGCAAAATCCATGGGATACGACACATGCCCAATGAAGGGATTTGACTATGACGCGGTTGGAAACATGATTAATCTGCCAACAGATCACATCATATCTATGATGGTGGTTGTGGGAAAAAAGACCAAAGATGCGCCCCCCAGAGGCGGGCAATTGCCGCTATCTGACGTGGTTTTTGAGAACAAATTCTAAAACCGCATCTGAAATGAATGCCTTTTATCATCTAATACAACATATGCCGTTAAACGGTTGAATTCTGTGCATTCATCTGCCATTGTTCAGCCCGACAGATAAAGGGCATGTCCAATCTTGGTTTTTCTGATTACAATTTCCATCGTCACTGGTTTTTAAGGCATAAAGGGAATGGAACACCATGGTACTGATATGGATAGGGCTTGCAATAGGTGTCTTACTAGCCATAGTCCTGATTGTAAAGGTATCAAAGACTAACCCACATGATATCGTGGGAATTGACATTCATTGTGCAAAGTGTGGGACAAAGACAGATGGCTCTAAATGCCCAAGATGCAAGTCTGATCCATTTGGAGTCTAGGATGTTTATCTTTATCTGTGATGAACTGCCTAATATAGCATGACAACAAAAGAACAAAAAATAAAAATCTTTGAAAACACAATTTCAGGGCTCAGAATGATCGCTGATTCAAATAAAAAACTAGATGTACATGAAAAGCTAGAAGAAAAATATCGAAGATTACAAACATATTAGATCTTTAATTCCTCTGGTTTCTGAAACTGTATGGTCTGAAAAATAACTTCCAGTCAAAGATTACAATAGTAATCTTGATTTGAACACAAATTTTGTAAGTTTTTGCATTGCTGATCTAGTTTACGCCCTTTCTTCTGTTCAATTTTGCTTTTGGAAAATTTGTGGATTCTTCAAATTCCTTTTCTTTTCTTTTGGCTGTCTCTCTTTCCTCGTCTGTCTGCTTGCGAATAACAAGATCATTGATATCTGTAAAATTCTTGCACTTTTCGCATAACCATAATGTGGTCTTTTCTGCTTCAATATACTTTGGTAATCGTCTACTGCTGCATTGCTTGCAAAATAACGTCATCTGTTTTTGTTGGAATTGTGGCCTTAAGAATGTTGGACTGTTCCCCAACACGCTTAAGACCAATATACAACAAGGAAAATTATGGGCTTTGCAGATAAAGTTCTCGGATATCAACAAAAGAAGCTGGCAGAAGCACAGGACAACCTTCGGAGACACTTGGACAAGATGAAGCAGCTCAAAGATGTGGGAACGAAAAAGGAGATTGCAAACGAAGAGAAGATGGTCAAGATCTGGAGTTCAAACGTTGAGAAGATTAACAAGGCCATTGAGAAACTGAAGAAAAAATAGGATCTGCCAACAGACTCAAGCCCTCTATGCAGTTCCTAGGACTGTACAATGGCGTCTGGCTTCAAATTTGCAAAGTTCAAACTCAATCTGCCGCGATTACCGGAAATAAAGATGATCAGGACTCGGTGGATTTCAGTTACGCTTAAGTTTAAAATCGTTCTGACAAATTTATGGAAGGCTCTGAAATTGCAAAACGAGACCATCAGAGAAACAAATCTGAAATTGTAAATCTAGTCAAAGAGATGTTTAGTCAAGACAAATGGGGTGATGAGAAATACAAGAAAAAGCTTCAAGAATTAGTCATAAAAGATGAGGAACTGGTCAGAGACGTTATTGCAAAAATCAAACTGGAAAAAGGATTGGAATGAAACCAGAATCAATTAAAATATTGACAGGCGAAATTGACTACAAACTTGGCCGCATTGAATTCTTTAAGACAAGACTAGAAGAATGGGAAAACAAGGAAGATAAAGAATATGACCAATCGCTGCGACGACTTGCCAAGCTAATAGATGAGACTGCAAACCTTATTCAAATAATGAGATTGGAGGAACTTGACGAGTTTGACAAGTATCAAGAGATTTTCAAAAAACTAAACACTCATGACAAGCAATGACATCTGCATGGTTTGATAAGTTCTAACATGATCTGATTCCAAAGAAAATAATTATCAATAGGATAAAATCAGCGTCATTATGAACGCGCTGGATTATTTGATAAAACAAAATGATCAAATTTCAATGTCAATGCCTGAATGTGACAATGTCAATACTGATGGGCAAGATGGCGAGTAGGATATGGCCGAATCACCGCTTTCAAAACTGGATGATAAGGGTGTTTTCACTATTATGAAAGTTGAGAACGTTGAAAAAAAAGTTGGGAAAGAAACCATTGCTGAAATAATTGAAACTGAAGAAGAGTTTGACGGAGTAAAGAATTTTTATACGTCGAGGATGATTGTGGGAAATTTTTTGATAACGGCAGATCTACTCAATTAGCCCAAGACATTCAGAAGGGGAAAAATACCGAGTAAAAATCATCAAACAAAGATTTGGCAATGGAATACTTTGGAAAATCACTTGAAATAAACTCTGAGAGAATCGTAACCATAAATGGCATAGCAAATGCTCAACTAAAATCAGGAAATCTGGTACGGCAGAATCTTACTATGATGATACCTTGGATATTGACAGAAACAACTCTGATGCTCTGTCGAGTTTGTTGTCAATATACCTGTAACAAGATGATCAGGACAAAGTCAGTGAAATGATAAACAAACTTGCACAATTCAGAGAGCAAGTCATTCAGTCATTAATAGAGCAGGGAGAGTGGTTTGCAGAACGTGGATCTGATGATAATGCAAAGCAATTATTTGAGAAGGTATTACAGTTAGATCCTGGGAATAAAATTGTTTTAGAATTGCTTAGTGCTGTTACCTAATCTTATATAGGATTATGAAAATTCAATTAAGAACTAGTAAAAAAATCTTAATTGTAAGTGAATGTACAAAGATTGTGGGATTTTGAAAAAAGAAATCAAGCGTATTGAACCATTTGTATGGTTAAAGGAAAAAAAATTTTTCTCACCAGGAAGAAAAGGATTCTTAATCTTAACAACCGATTCCATAGCTATTGTAACAAGTAGCAGTTCTGAAAATTTAAAGGAGGAAAAAGTAGATGGTGCTTGGAAAGACCTAGGCAAAGATATTGCACGGGGAATGGGTGTTGACACAGAACATGAAATATCTCATTTAATCGGGAAATACACCTATGAAGATTTTGAGCAGGATATGAAGAATGATCTTAATTTTGAGATTAAGTTTGACAGTATAATCCGTCTTGAAGTTGGTGACTATCATTTTCTGGCAAATAAATTACTTGTAGTATATCAAGATGGAAAGAAAGAACGCAAATATGATTTTATTAAAATAAAACGGATAGAAGAACGGAGTCCACTCGATATAACGGTTATAGGTACGATGTATGATTGGGAAAATGTAAAGAACATGTTTTTATCTTTAAAAGATAAGAAATAAAGTTCTGTTAAAATAAAACTAGATTATTCACAATCCTATCTAAGATTGTGAAAAAATAGATAAAGAGAAGAATTGTTTCTTATGCAGTCCTGATTCAGGTAAATTTTTGAGTGCAGCATCAATTCGTTCTAGGATTAGGGTGGAATCTGGAATGAGATTGACAAATTCTCCATAATTATCTAAATTTTTTAATTTTTCACAATAGGTATGAATGGATACGCGTGCAAGTGTAACTTCCTTTAAAATTGGAATTCCGAAAGAAAATAACTCATCAATTTTTCCGTCAGGAAAGTTTGAGACGTATGTAACATTAGCAGAACTTCAAGCCTGTGAAAGTAAAACCTTCTACAGGATTCTTGAAGGATATCAGTTCATACCCGAATCTGATATTTATCCATACCGTGATTTCATTCAAAAATTATACCAGAAAAGAATGGAACTAAAACAACAGAACAATCCTTTGCAGTTGCCAATCAAGATAATCCTGAATTCCATCTATGGCAAGACAGGGCAGAGTGTAAATCATATGATTGGAAATCTATTCAATCCCGTAATCTTTGCCTTTATCACCGGCTTTTGCCGTGCCCAATTGTACGATTTTGTGCGTAAAAATGGCATTGAGAAGGATGTAGTGTTCTTTGCCACGGATTCCATATGCACCAGAAAGAGACTTGGTGTGAATTCTACAGAACTGGGTGATTTTTCCTTTGACAATGAGGCTAGTGACGTGTTTGTTTTACAGAATGGTTTCTATCGGTTCAATGGCAAGTGGAAGCAGAGAGGTCTAGGCAAACTAAATGGCAAGGAAATTGAGCATCTAGATACATTTGAGAAGAACAGGAGATTATACTATAGTTTTGTTGTAAATAGGAATAGCAGGTTAAGATCATCCATTCTTCAAAATAGAATTGGAGACATTGGTAAAATCAAACCGCAAACAAGAGAGTTTAATCTTAATGCAGACAGGAAGAGGTTTTGGTTGGGAAGAATTGAGAGTATGGATGATGGAAGAATGAATGAGTCAATGCCATTACCCTTATCTCATATCATTATTAAAAATAAAATAGAAGGATTATAAATTGAAAGAGTAGTATAAAATATTAAATTAAAGATACATTTACAAATTTCATTAGTGCATTATGTACTAGGGGTCTTCATGACAGACTGGTACGTTCCCGCAAGATTTGCAATCTTGTAGAGCGTAGTATAACGCCTGCCATGAGACAATTTTTCATAAGATGTCCAATTATTAATAGTCTATTTCTTTTTTCCAATCTGGATCAGATCGGGATCTTTTCCCTTGTTTTTATCTTGACATTTAGCTTGTCATCTCAAAACATAGCACAATTTTGTTCGTAAAAAGGGGGGGGGATTCTATTTTTACTCTTTGTCGATAAGCTCGTTAACACTTGGTATTCTGATCACTCAATCAGGATCGCAGGCTTGAACGGCCTTGCATGCCTTGCCTTGCCCTTGGGATCATAAATGTCGCTGTCTGATTCAGAGTACACCTGTATCTCCACCCCGAACTCTTTTCTGCCAATGTCTCCTAGTTCCAAAGACAAGAATTCTTTCTCATCAAACCCCTTTGATTTCAATTTCATCTCTTTGATAACCTCTGACTCTGAATGTAAATCCTTGATTACTTTTTGTATATAGTCTGGCATCTTCTTGGCTTCTCTAGTCTCAGGGTCTGCAATCAACTCTTTCATCACATCCCCCATGTTGTTTTGACCTCTCACCATTATGCCAAGTATCTTGCGATATACGGTTAGTCTGAACTGATCGGAATTGACATAGATTACAATCTTTTGCGGAGTGATCTTTGTAACTCTGAGTATGTTTGCAATATCGTCAATTGTTGATTTGAGTAATTCTTCTGCCTGGATTGATGTGGCATCGACACTTTCTTTGGAATATTCAGGCCAAGCTGATTTTGACACTTGGTTGGAATGTCCAAGTCTTTCCCACATCTCTTCAGATATGTGTGGGGCAAATGGAGACAGCATTGCAACTCGTACGGAGATTATCCTGTGCAATATCCCTGAAATGTTTTTCCTTCCTTTTGCCTCTGTCCTTTTTCGATACCAGCTTAGATCAGATTCAAATGAAAACAAAATATCATGCAAGGCTTCTCGCAGCCTCATCTTCTCGATTGCGTCAGTCACCTCAGATATCATGCTCTGGATTTTAGATAAGATCCACCTGTCCTCAGCCTCTAAATTATCAATTTTCCCTTCTTTTGTATTGGAGCATTCCTCAAGAAGTGACTCTAGCTTGTTTTGAATGCCAGAGACTGATTCCATGTTAAAGTCAGCGTCTTGCAGTAGCTCTGCTGATGATATTATTGCCAGTCTGATCGGGTCTGCACCATGATCCCTGATTGCGGTTCGGAGCGGAATGATATTTCCCATGCTCTTTGACATTTTAGCGCCATCCATCATTACAGAGCCGTTAACTACAATCTCTTTTGGCCAGTATTTTCTATCAAATATTGCGACGTGATTTAGCACAAAAAATGACAAGTGATTCTGAACCAAATCCCTGCCCGAATGACGAGAGTCTACTGGATAGAAATACTGGAACTCTTTTTTCATCATCTCGATGACCTCTCTTGGCAACTTTGAAGTCTGGGCAGCTGATGCAATGTTTCCCCTGTCTAGGAAAATATAGTCAAAGAACTCTTTGGTGAGGTTCTCTGGAGATACTGTTCCATCATTTACAAATCGTGAAATGGCATAGTATGCCATGTAGATTACGCTGTCTGACAGGCTCTCTACAATCCAGTCCTTGTCCCATGGCAGTTTTGTTCCAAGTCCCTGCTGTCTTGCACATGCTCGCTCGTGTAGCCAGTCAATCACGTCTTTGAACTCTGTCTTGATTTTGTTAGGCAGGATGTTCATCCCGTCAAGACAATCTCTTGCCTTTTCTTTCCATTCCTCATCCCCGTAATTCAAAAACCATTGGTTTGATAGAATCTTTACGACACATTCGGTTCCGCAACGACACCTTACAGGACCGTTCTCAAGTACTGGGAATCTTTCTAGATGTCCGTTATCCTGCAGCCATTCCCTTACCTTGTCTCGTCCAAACTCTACTTTGATTCCTTGGAATTTCCCGCATCTGTCATTTAATTTTCCGCCGGTAAACTCTTTGAGGTATAGCTCGTTTGTTGCCTCTTCTAGTTTTTGATCAGATTGGTTAGTTACCCCCAGTCTTTCACATACATCTCTTGCTGGAATGTCGCCATATCCTTCAGTGACTATGACTGGAATGGGCTCAATCTTTAAGGCTAGTTCGTGGCCTGCGGCCTTTAAATCCATCAATGCCTGGTAGTCTTTTGGCGCATGGGCTGGCACTGACATTACCAAACCTGTCCCCATGCCAGGCTCTACAAAGTCTGCCTCTAGTACTGGAATTTCTGAGCCATTGTGAAGCGCGGTGGCGTATTTTCCAATTAACTCACTGCCTACAATGTCCCCTTCAATTGAAATCTCTTTTTCAAAGAACTCTAGTTTCTTTGCACATTCTTCTGACACTATCCACCTTTCATTATCTGCTTTGATCTTTTTGTAAACAGTATTTGGATTCGCCCAGAGATTAGTGACCCCAAAAATTGTTTCAGGCCGCAGTGTTGTGACTGGAAATATAAAATCATCCAGCTTGAATTTGACTAGATAATTCTTGTCATCGATCTTTGGTTCTACGTCTCCCATCGTATCATGCTGTGATACTGGGTTTTGATCACGTGGACACCATCCAACTGGATGAGAGCCCTGAATGATTCTGCCGTTTTCTTTGAGGGTTGTGATCTGCCATTCGATAAACTTTTGATAGCCTGGAACTATGGTTGTAAACTCTCTGCGCCAATCAATGGAATACCCCATCTCAATCATGCCAGATTTTATCTCCTCATGAAAATAGTCTGCAATCTTTATTGGCTCTACAAATGTTTTGATGTCCTCTTCTGGAACATGGTAAATGTTTCTCAACCCGTCCAAGATCTCTTTTTCTTGAGATTGAATTCTCTTTGCCATCCCAAGCACTGGCGTTCCAGTATAATGGAACCCCATTGGAAACAATACGTTGTATCCTTGCATTCTGTAAAACCTTGAATGAACATCAGCCAGTGTGTATGTTCTACCGTGCCCAATATGTTGCGGTGAGTTGGGATACGGGTATGCAACTGTTATGAATTTTTTTTCCTTGTCATTTGGATCTGTCTCAAAGTCTTTGGTTTCGTTCCACCTTTTTCTCCATTTGTCTTCAATCGCATTCCAATTAATCGTCATAGATCACACTTGTCCTAAAACCATTGATTTTGCTTTGGCTATTGCAGCGTCTTTTTTAGATGTGTCTTTTCCACCGCCTTGGGCAAACTTGGCATCTCCTCCGCCTGACCCGCCCAAAATTGAGGCTATCTCCTTGGCAATTGTACCTGCATTGATCCCTGACTGCTCTCCTGCATACACCATAATGCGTACAGTTGGACCAGATTCAAATATCCCGCAAAACGCAGTCTTTGGATCCTTGGCTATCAGTTTTTTGCCAAAATTTTGATGGAAATAATCGTCATATTGCTCACTTGCAGTAAAGCACAGATTGTCTTTGATTGTAATTTCATCAATTTCGCCGGATTCTCCGTCTAGAATCTTCTCAAGCAACATTGGAA
>JAOUNZ010000020.1 GCA_029880665.1 Candidatus Nitrosopumilus sp. | reverse complement strand
ATGTCATGATTGTGTAGAATTTTTTTATATATACCATGTACCAGTTTTTAATGTTTTGTTTTATTTTTCTAGGTCTAGATTTCTAATCATATTTAATTTTCGGACATTTTTTTCTTTCAATGGTATTTTAATACCCTAAAACAATTTGACCACAATAGTCTAACTGATTTCAAGCATTCTGTTAATTGCCAAACGTGCCTTGTCAGCAATTTCTTTTGGAACGGTAACCACATTTTTTTCATGGACTAGTGCATCATACACTTTTTCAAGTGTGATCATTTTCATGTATTGACATTCTGCTTTATCAGATGCAGGAACGAATGTCTTTTCAGGATTTTGTTGTCTCATTTTGTATAGTATGCCAATTTCAGTTGCAACAACAAAGTTTGATGATTTTGATTGATGAACATGACTAAGCATTCCTTCGGTGGAAAGAATTGATACCTTGTTCTCATCATAACTACCATCTGCAACATCATACATTATCGGTGTAGTACAGCTGCACTCTGGATGGATTACAAATTCAGCGTCTTTGAGAGAGTTTAATTTTTCTTGAACATCTTCAGGTCGTATTCCTGCATGAACGTGGCATTCGCCTGCCCATATATGCATATTTTTTCTGCCAGTCATCTTTGCAACATAGGAACCAAGAAACATGTCAGGTAAGAATAAAATTTCTTTATCTTCAGGAATTGCCTTAACAACATTTACAGCATTTGATGATGTGCAACAATAATCAAGTTCTGATTTAATCTCGGCAGTGGTGTTTACATAACCAACTACAATTGCCCCTGAATGCTTCTTCTTCCAGTTCCTTAGTTCATCAACAGTAATAGAATCAGATAGCGAACAACCAGCCTCTAGATCAGGAATTAATACTTTTTTGTTGGGGCTGATTATTGCAGCAGTCTCTGCCATGAAATTTACGCCACAAAACAGAATTGTTTTTTGGCTGACTGTGGCTGCTTGTCTTGAGAGACCTAAAGAATCGCCAGTAAAATCAGCAATATCTTGAATATCAGGAATTTGATAATTGTGAGCTAGTATCACCACGTCTTTCTCTTTTTTCAGTCTCATAATCTCATCTTTGAGTGCGGAGGATTGTTGTACAAGCATAAGCCATACGAAATTGATTTGAAAGGAATTTAAAGAATGGGAAGTAGTCTTGAATTCTCTGAAAAACCAGCAAATGTGGCAATTATTGCCATATTAGGTACCAATCTGAATATCATCTGAGCAGTATTTTCTAAGAGTTTCAATTGCAGACAAAATTGCCAACCTGCTTGTTTTTGGATTGCCAGGGTCGGGGATATTTTCAATGATAAAAGTCATCTTGCCGAATTTACCAGCAGCCTCAATTTGATGAGTATTTTTATCAGTATTTGGATCTGCTACAATTTTGACATTTGTTTTATCACTGCCAATCCCAGATAAAGACAATAATGCTGCAACATTGATGTTGGCAGGGAATAATTGAACTGCTTCTTTTGCAGTACCTTCAAAGATTATGATAGGCGAGGTAATGGCATCCAAATTAATTTGTGATGTTTCAAAAAACTTTGCACCTTTAAGCGAACGAGGATGTTTTGTAGTAGTTATTAATACTGATTCTAATTCATGTCTTACTGATTTAATCCCATCCAATCCAGCAATTGCTCCTGAAGGAAGATAGATTGTTTTTTTGAAATGATTACATGCATCAGATAAAATATCGTATATGGATTCATCAAGCAATGCACCAACACTCATTATCATCAAATCCCTTTTATTTTGTAAAACACTTAATCCAACATCTTTTACGGCATCTTGAGATGCTGCCTCTATAACAATATCAACCGAATAAGAGGATAGCAGGTGTGAGTTTTCAACAATCTCTGGTTTTGTATGTAGTTTTGAGACAAGGGTATTTGCTGCATCCTTTGAGTCGTCATATACATGGGTAAGAATTGCAGGGATACTGCCTGAATCAATTGCAAGTGCAATCTGAGTTCCAATTGCACCACATCCAAGCAAGGCCATTCGTTTCAAACAATGATACTAGAAATCATCACTTAATTAATTCTAGTTAACATAATTTCAGATGATCTGCGCAAATAGCAAATCATTCCCAGTAATGAAGCACCAAGGATCACGATAGCAAAGGATCCAAACTCTGGAATGACACTTGTACCTATGATTTCAATATTCTCAGTATCTTCTGTGATAAAGAACCCAATTACATGGTCATTTGGAAATTTCATCAAGTCATATCCAGTATCCACCCCATCAACTAGAACAACAAAGTTTTCGTGTTCAGCAGAAATCACAGCATCAGGCATCCTTACCCAAAAATCAGTCTTTTCGGGAACATCCGCCATTGTGATTTCTAGCGACTTTTTTTCCTCGTTTATTTTCATAGTAGATAATGTTGGAAATAGTGCATCAGAGCCAAGAGCATCCAGACTTCCGTGGTATCCATAATAGAGATCATATGGCTTGTCATCAAAAGTCAACGTAACTTTATCAGATTCCAATTGGGAAATGTCAAGATATTGGGCAAATGCGTTAGGACCAAATATGTGCTCTGCGAATGCAAAGCTGGATACAGGCATACTCAAAAGTAAGAACAATGCCACGAGAATACGAATCAAGCAACAAGAATTAGCATTTAGTAAATATAATAAAATTGCAGATTCTCAATGATGATTATTACGAGGAATTATTCTCAATGCTTTTTAACAAATTAATTTCAGACATAGTGATGAATAGTCTCAAGAGTTTTATTTTGTTGATTATTTTTTCAACAATAATTTTAACAGTCGGATTTCCAGCAAATGGTGACATAGAGTCTCCAAGAAAACAGATGAAACGGGGGATATCAGCAGAGGATGTAATATGTAGAGAGGGTTTAGAGTTGGTAATCAGAACAAACGGCTTTGCTGCGTGTGTCAAACAAGAAACAGCAGGTAAAATGCAAAAGGCAGGGATGGTATTTGTCCCAGTAAAGTTTGCAGATTTAGTAAAAGAGATCAAATCAGTTACCGCTTCGGAAAAAGAGATGCAGATAGTTCCTGCATCAAGTATGGCATTAGTAAATTTTTACATTACAGATCAGGATTTGAATTTGGCGCATAATGCTGTGGAGACGGTATCAACTCAGGGATTGTTTGAGTTCACAATCAATGGCATTCCAATCAAGGGTCCTGAAAACATGATAGAGACAGGTCCCGATACAGGTCAGTTTTACATCAAGTTGGAGTTGCCTGATACAATCAACGGAAGACTGTTAAGTCAGGACGATATTGTTTTGATAAAATATAGGGATGATTCTGATGGATCTGGAGAAAAAAGAGTGCTTGTAAAATCAGTTCCACTTACAAAGACATTTGCAAATATCGAATTATCTGGTGACGGTTCTAGAATAGGTCACAGGTTCACTGTAAGAATTTACGAGCCTGATGCAAATTTAGATTCAAAAAATGAAGACAAGATACAATTGAACAAATTAGAATTCAGAGGAGAAGGTGGAATTAGAACCACTCTTGCCAATCCAAAATTTGATGCAAACAGGAGTCATCTTGTAGAAACAGGACCCAATACAAGCATATTTGAAGTTATAATTAAGATCCCACGAGAGATAGATGGTAAAACAATCCACATAGGAGACACATATGAAATCAGATATGTTGACACCAGCACACCGTCTGGAACTAGCGAGAAGGTAATTCTAAAGGGCAAAATTGGATGAATGGTTTTGAGAGAACAGTTTTGTCAAAGTTCAGCATAACCTAAAGATTTTATTCAAACCAACAAAGTATTGTTGTGCTAAATACAGTTTACAAGGATGTAATTATCAATAGAGAGAGAATACTGTCTGTTCTAAGAGGACCAAAATTTGAACAAATTTTACAAAAAGCAAGAGAGAATTGGGTAGAATTTACACCTATAAAAGAAGAAGTGACTATGGCAGGCATTGACAGTAGTTTCAACAATACAAAATTTCAAGGAATTGAGCTTTGGGCAACTACTGCAGTTTCAATCAAATCAGATGGGGAAGTACTAGTAGATCTACATGACTCAGGTCTGGGGTCAGATACAGATCTTTCAAGAATTGCAAGCAAGATGGAGATTGATGCATGTGAACAGACAGTAGATAAAGTAGACTTGGTTTTAATGGATGGATCACTTCACTCTCAATTTATGACAAGGCAATCATCACTAGATGCATTAGTTGTCAAAACAATGAAGAAACGAAATAATGTGATATTTATTGCGAAGACATCAAATACAAAAAAACAATTTGAGCGTCTAGGTTCTCTGGCAGGAGATATTTTTTATTACAATCATATAACAAAAGGTCCTGGATTTAGTAAAATATTTGTAGAAAAAAAATATGGTTCTGACAAAATAATATCATCAACATTTGTCAGACTTAGTGACTCCACCCCAATAATCAAATTAGAATTATTAGGAAATGATCATGATGAAAATGAGATCAAGTCATTATTGAACAAATTGTACAAGACAAGTGTGGGAGGATATCCTTATGCACTAAAGCTTGCTCACAATAACTGTAAAATATCTGATAAAGAACTTGCAAAAATGGTCAGTTTGCTAGGATTAAGCAATGAAATAGGTTCACGTGAGGTATTAGGTTGAGTTTAGGTTATGTCATAGGGGAGTCAAAACCCACATTTGTCACAGCAATTACATCAAGAGCCCTTTCAGTAGGAGAATACGTCAAAATTAGCACAGATGAAGGCGAAGTTCTTGGATTAGTCGAGAGATCCTCAATATCAAGTGCTGCATTTACGGATGTTAGGAATTTTGATGAAGCGGAAGAAAGTATAGAAATTGCAGAATTAAACAAGAGAGACAAGACATTTACTGCACACATTGGAGTTTTAGGATTTTTAGAAAATTTAAGAAGAGGTCAATCAACAATACCAGCAGTCCCGCCAATTCCAGGCACAGCAATAAGTCTACCAAGCAAACAAGATCTAGAAGAAATTTTCAGTCCGAAAAAAGAAGGATGGGTAAAAATTGGAAATCTTTTACGAAACAAAACAATTGATGCAAAAGTGAATTTAGATAAAATCGTTTCAAGACATTTAGGAATATTAGCAATGACTGGAATGGGAAAAAGTAATTTGGTGTCACTAGTTACAAAACAAATTTCAAAATTAAATGGCACCATAATAATTTTTGATTATCATAATGATTATACATCTCTTAACATTCCTCGCATCAACGTAATTGATGCAAAGATCAATCCACGATTATTAGACGCGGATCAATTCTCAGAAGTTCTGGAAATAAGAGATGGTGCCAACGTCCAACAACGTGTTTTAAGAATGGCATTTACAAAACAAGTAAGAGAAACAAGAGAATTTTGGATCAAATTAGAAAGTGAGATTGATTTCATAGTAAATTCAGAAGATAAGAAAATAAAAGAAATCAGAACATCGGCATACAGAGTTCAAGACATTGTAGAAGAAGCTCAGAGAAGATTTGAAGATATTTTAGATCCTGATATGGGAGATCCAATTAGTTTTATCAAAGAAGGTAGAATAAATATTCTCAATATTTCAGAGCTTTCAGAAAAACAGGCTAATGTCGCAGTTGCATTCTACTTGCAACAGTTACTCAAGGACCGAAAAGATGCAAGTATTGCAAGACATGGAAGAGCAAAAAGAGAAAGGATCTATCGATTTAATTCGCCAATTTTTGTAATTATAGAAGAAGCGCATGTATTCATTCCAAAAGATCATGACACCAGTGCAAAATATTGGGCTGCAAAAATTGCAAGAGAGGGAAGAAAGTTTGGGTTAGGACTAGGAATTGTATCACAAAGACCGCGAAGTGTTGATCTAAATATACTGAGTCAGATGGGTTCTTTTGCAATTATGAAGATCATTCAAGAAGATGATCAGCGTCAAATAGCCTCAGCGACTGAATCGACTAGTCGTGAGTTAATTGCACAACTAACATCGCTTAATGTTGGAGACGCAGTTCT
This sequence comes from Candidatus Nitrosopumilus sp., assembly GCA_029880665.1. GTDB lineage: Archaea > Thermoproteota > Nitrososphaeria > Nitrososphaerales > Nitrosopumilaceae > Nitrosopumilus. Next base: position 4,511 of record JAOUNZ010000020.1, on the reverse strand, counting down.
TGTTGGGCAATGGACAAATCTTCCATCACTAGTGCACGTGGAAGAAGTAAAGGAAAAAATAATGGGTGCAGACCAAAGCGCAGTCAATGCATGGACTAGTGCAGACAGAATGAATGAAACTGCAGTCGAATCAACACAGGGGCTTGTTCAAAAAGATTTGTTATTAGACTAATGTTGTTTTCTCATATTTCAGATACGCATTTGGGATTAGTACAGTATGGCTCGGAAGAAAGAGCACAAGATGTGTATGATGCATTCAATCAAGCGATAGATACATCGATAAAGGATCATGTGGATTTCGTAATATTTGCAGGCGATATTTTTCACATCCCTAACCCAAATGGCACTGCAATCGTACAAATGGCAAATGGGTTAAAGAGATTAAAAGAAAACAATGTTGACTCATTTTTTATTTTAGGTGAACATGACATTAGCCGAATAAGAACAACCCCAATTCCATATGTTTATCACAATTTAGGATTTTCAAAATACATAGGTCAAGGAAATCCATTTGAATACAGAGGCTCACTAATTGCAGGATTTGATAAAATCAGAAAAGCAGAAATTTCACAATATGAAGACAAATTTAAAACCATAGATAGAATTGCACAGAATCATTCAGGACATAAGATTCTAGTGTTACATCAAGGAATTACTGAGTTCAATAAATTTGCAGGAGAGTTACAATCAACAGACTTGCCTAAAAATTTCACATATTATGCAATGGGGCATCTTCACGACAAAGACATCAAAGAGTTCAATCATCTTAGTGGGCCAGTAGCATATCCTGGATCAACAGAATCAACAACTAGTGAGGGAATCAAAGAAACTAAGAAAGGATTTTTTCAAGTTGATATTTCCGGAAGAGAAGCAAAAACAAATTGGATCGAGCTTGATATACGACCACAGTTTTCATTCAAAACAGAATATGAAGAATTAATAAAAACCATAGATAGTATTTCAGAGAAGATTTCCAATGCTACAAAAAAACCAATAATAGAGATAAAAATTCAGGGAGACGTTATAGAAACTGAGCATATTCAGGAGCAAATTGCAAGACTGAACTTGCTTGTTCTGAGATGTTTTTGGAGAATCAGCACAAAACAAGTTTCAGATTCATCAGTATTCTTAGATAGGCCAAATGTAATTGATGATGAAATGTACAGATTATCAGTCAACACTCTAGGTTCTGAACAATCAGCAAATTTTGTAATACGAGAGTTACTTCCAATATTGGCAGCAGGTGAAGTCAAAGAAGCTTCACAGATAATTTTTGAGAATTTTGAGAAATTCAGAAAGGAGAAAAAACTATGATCACATCAGTAGAATTGGGAGATTTTCTTGCACATTCAGACACAAAATTAAGATTTGAAAACGGAGTCACAGTTTTTGTTGGAGATAATGGTGCAGGAAAATCTAGCATCATAGATGCAATTACGTTTGCATTGTTTGGGCAGCACACCAGAAAATCAAATAAAAGTTTGATTAGACGAGGTGCAAATCAAGGATTTGCAAAAATAGGATTTTCAATAAATGGAAAACAATACGAAGCAGTAAGAAAAATAGACAACAAGGGAAATCTTGCTGCAATATTCTCAGAAATATTAGGAGATAAACAAGTGGAAATTGCTGCAGGTGAAAGAAAGCAATTTGGGGAATCAATGACACAAGAAGTTGAAAGAACTATTGGTTTAGATTTTGAAAAATTAAAGATAGCATCAATTGTACAACAGGGGAAATTAGATGCAATCATCAATTCAAAACCAAAAGAATTCAAAGAGTTACTCAATGCAATCATAGGAATTGACAAACTAGATGTGGCATCAGAATCAATGAAAGTAGTAAATAAAGAATTCCGTGGAAGAATAAGAGGGAAGATTGGATACGATGATACTCATATCGAAATACTTACACGTGATTTAGAACAAAATAAAAAAGAAATTCAAGAAGCAATACCTGAAAAAGACAAATTAGAATTAGAACAAAAAAGATTACAAGACGAAGTTAGTGAATTAAGGGAAAAAGTGGAAAAAGAATCCCCAAAAATTGATAAAATTAATCAGTTAGAATTAAGGAAGAGAGAATTATCATCATATGCAAAAGAAGCAATTCAGGAAATTCAACGAGAAATCAATGAAGATGAACGTAAGATACAGGAATGTGAGGGATGTTTTGAGCACGCAAACATAAAAACAGATTTGGAATCCAAAATAGAAAAAGCAGAGCAAGCGATTGATGACACATTAAAGAAAATCCAGGAATTCAGCAGTCAAATAGCATCATTAAAAGAAAAACAGATGCTAGCATCCAAACTCCACCTGAAAGATAACAAATGCCCAGTTTGTGATTCAAGTGTAGAAAAATTAAACCCACTCTTTCAAGAAGAATACATTAAACAGGAAATCATCATATTACAAGAGAAAATCAATTCATCAGAAAAAGAGAAAACAGCATATATACAAAAAAGAAGGGAGTTTTCAGAAAAATTACAAAAGGCCAGAGATGCAGAAACAACACTTAGAGCTCATTCAATTAACAACAAAGAAGAATTAATAAAAATTCAGAATGATGTAGAAACTAAAAAACGTAAAATTCCTTCAACAGACAAAAACTTACTAGAAATATCCCAAATTGATTCTCATGCAAAAATGATATTTGAGAACATCTCGAAACTGGAAATTGAAACTAGCGGATTTAATGAACAGGAATTTTTGAATCTCAAAAAAATGGTTAATGAAAAACAAGTGAATTTATCTCAAATTGATCAGCAAATTGGTGCAATTTCCGAAAAAATTTCCAAAGGAGAAGAGCAAATCAAAACAATTCAAAGTACAATTCTAGAACTAAAAAGCGTAAAAGAATACATGTCAAATCTAGAAGACATTCAAACAAATATTTTCAGCAGAGACGGACCTATTGCAACAAGTCTAAGATCATGGGCATTAAATGCAGTATCTGTAAAATCTTCAGAGTACCTCACACTACTTAATACAAAAATTCAAAGAATTTCATTATCAGAAAAAACTAGAGACATATCAATTACATGTTATTCAAAAAATGAGACATTAGAGTTAGAGTCACTTAGTGGAGGAGAGAAGGTAAGTGTCGCATTAGCATTGCGATTAGGTATGGCCAGTCTTTTAGGTGCATCAAATCTGAATCTAATGATACTTGATGAACCTACAACTCATCTTGACGCTGAAAGAAAAAAGTCACTAGTAGGAGTTTTATCGCAATTATCAAATATTTCAAATACGGAATCACGAATGCAATTTTTAATAATTACACACGATGCAGAAATATTTGAAGATTCAACGGTAGAACAAATTTACAGATTTGAATCAACGGAGCAAGGCAGTAAAGTCACAGCGCTGTAATGGGATATTAATTTTGACTACAATTTAGTTTTCAACATTGAAAATTAATGGACTTTTTATATTAGAAATATTATGTATTGGCATATGGCAAAATTTAAAAAAATTTTAGTTCCTCTTGACGGATCGTCAAATTCAATGAGAGGATTGGATAGAGCAATTGAAATAGCAAAAGAAAGTAATGCCGAAATTACTGGATTTTATGTATTTCATTTACCTATAACTGCTGGAATAAAATACACAAAAAAAATGAAAGATGATGCGCAAGATAAGGCTGTCAAGGCCATAGGTCCAGCAATGAATAAAGCTCAAAAAGCTGGTGCCACTTTTAAATACAAAACAGGTGGCGGAAACACTGGCTCTGAAATTGTCAAATTTGCCAAGAATGGAAAATTTGACATGATTGTAATTGGTGCAAGAGGAATTGGGGGTGCGAAAGAAGCATTTCTTGGAAGCACGTCAAATTATGTCATGCATAAAACCAACATTCCAGTATTAGTAGTTAAATAGTTCAAGATGAACTTTCCTCAGTTTTTTACATAACATTAAGGCCCTATTTGTCATCAACGCTACATATTTAGAATATAATGATCATAGCGAGGTAACGGAAATTAATGCAAATGTAAGAAAGTGGATATAAACATCATAATTGAATTTGTAAACAGTTGCTAATGTACAATGACTTTGCCAGTCATCCAAGGATGAACCATGCAGAAGTAATCATAGGTTGCTGCCTTGTCAAATGTAAATTCAAAAGTAGACCCTGCCATGAATAGCCCAGAATCAAATACTCCAGTCAATCCGGCACTAGTATTTCCACTAGTTACCGTGTGAGCCGCTGAATCATCATTACTCCAAGTGACTTTGTCACCAACAGATATTGTAATTTCATATGGCAAATAACAGGAATCAGTATCCTCACATCCTGGAACTGCAGCACCTATTGGAATTGAAACTACAGTTCCCATCATGTCTGAATTAGAAGTGGGCTCTTCCATTGTTGGCATAGGCATCATGTCTGAATTAGAAGTGGGCTCTTCCATTGTTGGCATAGGCATCATGTCTGAATTAGAAGTGGGCTCTTCCATTGTTGGCATAGGCATCATGTCTGAATTAGAAGTGGGCTCTTCCATTGTT
>JAOUNZ010000099.1 GCA_029880665.1 Candidatus Nitrosopumilus sp. | reverse complement strand
AAACCTACTCCTCTGGATAAAATTTCTCTTCATGATGAACTTTCTACAACTCTGGATTTGTTACAAAAATTTGATCTCTTGTAACTGACTGTGCGTTGTCAGGTTAATCTATTCGTTCAGGGGAGATGATCTGATTTCCATTTTTCAGCCTTGTTAAAACAGTTAAACCAATCAATTTCTGTTTGGTCAGAATCAAATTCCCCTAACTCGTTTTTAAATTGTGAATCACACTTATTTTTCATGTTTTCAGATATGTAGATTACTTTCTGTGTCAAACCCACTTGCGGGGCAGAAAATTTTTCTGACTCGTCATACGTCTTTACACCACTCTTAGATGACTGAAATTCCAATAATCCTAAATTTTCGTATTCATATGCTTCTTGAATCTGTGCATCTGACCTTATCTTAGATGATTCATCCCCTGTTACTATCCATTTGATATATTCTTCATCACTTTCTAACTGGGTCTGAGATGATAATTTGAATAGATCTACTGAACTTTTGAATGATTTCGGAGGCGTTAACTTATCATATCTATCAATAATTTCTTTAAACTCTCTGACATGTCTTTCATAATATTTTAAAAGATCATCTTTTGTGATATCTCCTTCATCCCATTTGTTTTTTTCAGAATAAAATATTGTTTGTAATCGTGTAACATCATCTTGAATCTGTGCTAACTCTACTCCAAACTGAAAGCCTTTCTGCTTAGTTTGATCTACTGAATAATTATATCCTATAATAGATCCTATGATGATTATGATGATAACTATGATGGTGATATTCTGAATTTTATTTTTTTTCAAAGATAATCTATATAATTTCCATCTTCGTCTAATTTTAATTCTATTTTAAATTCAGTACCGCTGATAAACGATTCATTTCTAATTGTTCTGACTCTTCCAACTACTAGCTCATAAGGCCAAATTTCAACTACTATGGAACCCACTTTCGCAATTGGTGTTTCTGTAATAGTCATATCTTCTCGCCTTACTCCGTGTCTTTCTAACATGTGAATTGCATGGTCCAAAAGCGGCGTTGGATTGTTGTAATTTAAAACCCAAACCGTTCCCTCATAATTGATCTTTTGCAATTTAAAAAATCTCACTCTTACTCATATAACAATTATTCTGTTATCTTTGATTGATGCGTCTTCAAGAGAGAAAAATAAATAAAAAGAAAATGGAATTAGAATTCGTTTACTCTTGATTCTAAACCACTATGAATTGATGATGGCGTTGATGGGAATTTAGTCCCTACCATATTCCCTGCAACAACGGCTGCTTCTTTTAGAATATTGTCTGTTTCCTCATTTGTTGAGCTATCCAATTCAAAACCTCCTCCAAATGACTCTGTTGTCATTCCTCCCAAAAGTTCTGACATTATTTCAAACTCAGCTCCTGCTTGTGGGATGAATTTGCCTATTGCTGGTCCTATTGAGCGCATCAAGTCAATTACAGGCCCTATTGTGACCATTGCATCTCCAAGCTCGTTCATAGTTGATAATCTTAATTGAACCTGATCAAGAGATAGTTTGAGATTGCCTATTAATTTCTCATTTTTTCTTAATTCGACAAGCTCATTTGCAAGAATTTTACTTGCAGTTTTGTCATGTCTCTGTTGAGCTTCGACAATTCGTTTGAATATCTTTGCATCTTTTTCTTGTAGTTTTTTATGCATATGATCAATCTTTGAAACTGTCTGACCAAGTTTTCCAACTGATTGCTGTATTCGAGGTTTTAGAGGTGGTTCTTTCTTTATCATACCATGAATTTGTTCATTAAATCCTGGTCTTGAGGCCTTGTTCCAATTGTCTTGAAATGTTGGCATGATCACTTTGTAGAAACTCTTCTCTAATTCCCGACAGTATACAAAAGTACACCAACTGAATAATATTTTTAATCTGTTGATACTTTTTGATATAATCGATTGATCTGTTCAGCCCATCTGATCAAACAGTTAGTTTGGTTTCCATTACAATCAAAAATATTTTATTTAATTAGTCTGGCACATGTCGTCTCTTTGTCATGATTAAAATCAAAAATAAATCTCATTTGGCAGTATTGGCATCATTACTACTCTTATCCTCTATAGGAATTAATGGGATTGGAAACCCTGTATCATTTGCTGATACATCAAAATCAGTCAATGACATGCAAAGTGCTAAAGAAAAAATACAATATGATGCAGAAAGAGTTTACTCTTATGCAATTGCTAAAGCTAAACTAAGTTATGCCAAAACTGTCGAACTTGTAAAAGATAATCCTGACAAACTAAGACAGGCAAAAACTGAATACAACAAGGCAATTCAGATTGCAAAAGATGCTATGAACAGAACACTCTTGTCAGCAAATGAACAATACAAAAAATCAACGGCTTCAAATATTCCGTCATCTGAAAACAATTCAGAAATTAAAAAAGCAAAACTAGATCATGTTAAAACAATTAAAAACGCAAAGAGCCTATATGATAATTACCACTCAATAATAAAATCTAACTATGAAACAGCATTACAAACCGCAAAAACAGATTCAGCAAAAGAAAAAGCTGAATCCACGTATGAATTCCAGCTAAATACTGCCAAGAGTGTTTACAATAAAACCCTGATTGATGCAAAACAGTCTCTAGATAAGATAATTGCTAATGTGCACATTGAGGTCTAATTAAAGAAAAACAGACACCAAAACTCCCCAACCATTTCTAAATCAATACTGATATCGGATTTTATTGATAAATTCTATTAGTGATCCCATTATTCTGAGTCTGCTACATTTAGTGTCATCGTGCTTACCACTCTTGATAACTTCCTAATTGTTGCAATTACTTTTTCAAATCCGTCTTGATCTTGTGTTTGAATTTCTGCAATTACGTCATATGCTCCAAAAGTAAGATATGCATTAGCAATATTTTGCATTTGTTTTAATTCATCAACGATGTATTCTTCGGAACCCAGATCACAATTTAATAAAATGAATCCTTTGTGCATAATTTTCTCTTAATATTATTCAGAAAGTTCAAGTCTTTAAGTTTTACAGTGTTACCATCTACTACGTCCACCGTAGCTATTCCTGTTTTCACCTTCGTTGCTTCTTCTTCGTACTCTGTCATCTCTTGAGTTCCCTCTTCTGGAGCTGCCTCCATATCCTCCAGAATGGCCTCCTCTGGAATAGTTTGATCTTGACTGCCCTCCATACCTTCTTGATGGTGTTTGTCTTTTTAGAGGATCTGGAATTGAAATTTGAATTCCCATCTCCTGATTTAAATCTCTAATGGGAACCTTGATTTGACGTTTAATTAAATTCCAATCTCCTACTGATGAATATGATACGAATGTAACTGCTTTACCTTTTGCTCCTGCTCTTGCAGTTCTTCCAATTCTGTGAAAGTATGCCATTTCTTGGTTTGGAACGTCATAATTTACTACTAATTCTACTCTTGGAACATCTATTCCTCTTGATGCGATATCTGTTGCAACTAGGATGTCTGCTTTTCCGTTTCTGAATTTTGCCATAGATTGCTCTCTTCTATGCTGTGACATGTCCCCTTCTATTGCAACTGCATCATATTTTTCTTGATGAAGATATTTTGCAACATCTCTTGTTCTGTACTTTGTTGAACAAAACACTATGCATTGACCCTTTGTTGGCTTAATAAAATCCAAAAGATACTTGAATTTGTCACGATCCTTGATTACCAAGAATGATTGATCTATCCCTTCCCCACTTAGATCATCTGCATCTAAGAGGAATTGTTTTGGATTTTTAAGATAATCTTCTGACAGTCTTAGAATCTCAGTTGGCATTGTTGCTGAAAACAATGACATTACTTTGTCTTCTGGTGATAAATCTAAAATAAATTGAATGTCATCAATGAACCCCATATCTAACATTGTGTCTGCTTCGTCCAAAACAATATGGCTGATGTCTCTTAGTTCTATTGATCCTCTTTTGAGATGGTCTATTAGTCTACCTGGTGTTGCAACTACGATCTCAACACCTCTATGAAGAGCATCTAACTGTATTCCCATGCCTTGACCACCATAAATTGTTGCTATTCTAATCCCTGTGTATTTCCCAAACTTTTTAATCTCATCTGTAATTTGTATTGCTAGTTCTCTGGTTGGTGCCATCACCAATCCTTGAATTCCTTTCTTTGGTTGAATTCCTTGCAACATCGATAATGCAAATGCTGCAGTTTTTCCTGAACCTGTGTGTGCTTGCCCTACAACATCTCTGCCTGAAAGCAACACCGGAATTACTGCTTCTTGAATGGCAAACGCCTCTTCAAAACCTTGTTCTTTAATCCCTTTTAGTATGTTGTCGTTTAGTCCTAAATCTTGAAATCTTGTCATTTTGTTTTCTTACCTTAAGCAATGACGAAAAAGCGCATTGCCTGTCGTCATTATTCCGATACTCAGTGTGTTGTTAAAGGTCTAATAAACGCTTGTTATTTTTTATGCGTCTAGTTGTGCATCAATTATCTTTTTGAAACTTTCAAATGGCTGGGCTCCTTTTAATTCCACATATCCCACCTGATCATTACCTATGAAAAATCCCGGAGTTCCTGAAACTCCGTAATCTCTTCCATCGTTAAGATCGTTTCTGATCTCTTCGATGTATTTTCCACTAGTTAGACATGCATCAAATACATCCTGATCTAGTTTCATTTCTGCT
>JAOUNZ010000098.1 GCA_029880665.1 Candidatus Nitrosopumilus sp. | reverse complement strand
TTTGATCAAAAAGATTACCTAAACACAACATATACTACGATTGCAGATTATGTGGTTTACTTTTCTATTTTCAGTGGATTGTTTTATCTTGATAACAGAAAAAAATACCGTTTGAAATCCGGTGGAATAAACAGTGTAAAACTAAGACATGATCTGAAAAAGTTAATCACATCGCTTGGAATTGCAGAAGTGGTTTATACTGCTGTAAGGTGGGCATTGCAGTATTATCTTTTGACAATCGAATATGATCCATACTTGGCATCAATTGCATCACAGGGAATGTCTACAATCATTTACATGGCAGTGGTTAATCTAAGTGTAAAGATAACGAGGCTGTATAAGGATGGGAATTAGTGTTTACGTTGATGGCTCTGGAGGCTCTAATAGTGGATATGGATACTTTGTAAAAGAAACCGGAGAATCGTTTTATGAAAAAAAACCAGATGTGACAAATAACCAAGCTGAATATCTGGCCATAATTTCGGCATTAAACAAGTTTGTTGATTCTAATGAAGAAATTACTATTTACAGTGATTCAAAAAATACTGTAAATCAGCTAAATCATGATTTTGCAATTAATAATGAACAACTCAGAACACTTGCACAAGAAGCTTGGAGTGTTATGGCCAAATTCTCGCACCTGTCGATAGAATGGATTCCTAGAAAAGAGAATTTGGCAGGAAAAATGCTGGGAAGCTAAAAACCAGAGATCAGAAATTTCCAAGAATAACTTTATTATACAAAATCTTAAACCCAATATTACATGGCGGAATCTGTGATTTTATCTCCAAAATCAATTGCAGTAATTGGAGCATCTGATAAACGAGGAAGTGTCGGAGCTACCATCACGTCAAATATTATGAATGGTTTCAAAGGAACTGTTTACCCGATTAGTCCATCTAGAGACAAAGTCTTTTACAAAAAAGCATACAAGAGTGTTTTAGATGTTCCAAAACCAATTGATCTTGCAGTCATTGTTATCAAAAATACGTTAGTCACACCGGTACTAGAAGAATGTGGAAAGAAAAAAGTCAAAGGCGTCATAATTATCACAGCAGGTTTCAAGGAAGTTGATGAAGAAGGGGCAAAACGTGAACAAGAAATCAAAGACATTGCCAAAAAATACAAAATCCAAATCATTGGCCCTAATTGTCTAGGTGTCATGAATCTTGATCCAAAAACAATGATGAATTCTACTTTTCTTAAAGTCACACCGAAATCTGGAAAGATTGCACTCGTATCTCAAAGTGGAGCAATATGTGCTGCATTAGTTGAAGATGCAAGCGCGCAAGGAATCGGTTTTTCTGCAGTTGTCAGTCTTGGAAACAAAGCTGTAATGAGTGAAGTTGACATTCTAAAAATACTTGCAGACCATAAACAGACTGAAGTCATTGTTATGTATCTAGAAGACATGGGTAATGGCCAAGAATTTCTTAAAGTTTGTAAAAATATTACTAAAAAACTCAAAAAGCCTGTGCTTGTTCTCAAATCCGGACGCAGTCCTGAGGGTGCAAAAGCTGCAATGTCTCACACTGGCGCATTGATGGGCTCTGATGAAATCTATGATGCTTTGCTAAAACAATCTGGTGCAATCAGAGTTGATACAATGGAAGAATTATTTGATTATGCTACGGCGTTTTCAAAACAACCGCTTCCAACAGCAGGCGGTTTAGTTATTGTGTCAAATGCAGGTGGGCCTGCAATTATTTCAACTGATGCATGCTCCAAGGCCGGGATCAGAATGGCCAAAATTGATAGTATTCGCCCAATGATTGATGAGGTAATTCCTCCTTGGGGAAGCTCAAGAAATCCAGTAGACATCGTAGGCGATGCTGATTTTAATCGATTCCACAACGTTTTGGACAGAGTTCTAAAACATCCAAAAGTTGGATCTGTCATTTCAATGTGTACCCCTTCTGGAACTCTCAACTATGACAAACTAGCAGAAGTAATTGTTGCAATGTCAAAGAAATACAAAAAGACAATGCTTGCAAGCTTAATGGGATTAGATGAAGGAATTACCAATAGAGAAATTCTATCCAAAGGGGATGTTCCCTATTACACGTATGCTGAAGGAGCAATTAGAACTCTAGCTGCAATGATAAAGTTTGCAATTTGGGTAAATACCAAAGAAGGAAAAATTACTAAATTCAAAGTTAACAAAGAAAAAGCTAAGAAAATTTTTGACAAGGTAAAAAAAGAGAAAAGGCCAAATCTTTTAGAAGATGAAGGACAAGAAGTTCTCAAAGCATATGGTTTGCCTTTGCCTCAGAGTGCACTTGCCAAAAATGAAGTAGAGGCAATCAAAATTGCCAAAAAAATTGGCTATCCTGTTGTAATGAAAATCGCGTCACCACAAATCATTCACAAGTCTGATGCAGGTGGTGTAAAGGTGAACTTGACAAATGATGCTGAAATAAAAGATGCATTCAAAACAATTATCAAAAATGCAAAGAAATACAACAAAAATGCTGAGATCAAAGGTGTATTGATTGTGGAGATGGTTAAAGGTGGAAAAGAACTAATCATTGGCTCAAAACAAGAACCTGGATTTGGTCCGGTGATTATGCTTGGAATGGGAGGAATCTATGTTGAAGTTCTAAAAGATGTAACCTTCAAATTGGCCCCTGTGACTGATCTTGAAGCTGATGACATGATAGCCTCAATTAAGACACAAAAACTTCTTCAAGGCGTTAGAGGTGAGAAACCCTCAGATATTGCAAAACTGTCTGAATGCATTCAACGACTATCCCAACTAGTCTCTGACTTTAAAGAGATCAAAGAACTGGACATGAATCCTGTACTAGTCATGGAGAAAGGCAATGGTTGTCGAATTCTGGATGTCAGAATCGGACTCTGATCGTGTTTCATTCCTACACTTCTGCTCTTGTTTAGAATTTTTATATAACCAGAATGTTGATTAATGTTACATGGCTAATGTCTTAAAGACAATTAGGACTGGGGATGACTATATTGAAAGTCTTAGGGGCCGCGATCTCACAGTTTACCTCTTTGGAGAGTTAATCAAAGAACCAGTTGACCACCCTATGATTAGGCCGTCTATTAATGCGGTAGCAGAAACATATGATCTTGCAGTTCGTGAAGAGGCACTGGCTTCTGCTGACTCGTCACTATCAGGATTGAAGGTTAATCGATTTTTACATATTGCAGAAAGTGCACAGGATTTAGTTTTACAAAATAAAATGCAAAGAAAACTCGGGCAAAATACTGGAACATGTTTCCAAAGATGTGTTGGAATGGATGCATTGAATGCTTTACATTCAACTACATTTGAGATTGATGAAAAACACGGAACAGATTATCATAAACGATTTCTAGAGTTTGTAAAGATGGTTCAAAAAGAGAATCTAGTAATTGGCGGAGCTATGACTGATCCTAAAGGTGATAGAAGTAAAGGACCAGCAGAACAAGATGATCCTGATTTGTTTACTAGGATAGTTGATACTGATGATAAGGGGGTCTACGTATCTGGTGCAAAAGCACACCAAACTGGCTGCATCAATTCACATTGGATCATTTTAATGCCTACTATTAGATTGACAGAAAATGACAAAGACTGGGCAATTGTTGGCGCAGTTCCAGCCGATGTTAAAGGGGTCACCTACATTTACGGTAGACAATCTTGTGACACTAGAAGCATGGAAGAAGGTGATATTGATGACGGCAATGCAAAGTTTGGTGGACAAGAAGCATTAATGATCTTAGACAGAGTGTTTATTCCATGGGACAAGGTTTTCATGAATGGAGAATATGAGTTTGCATCTATGTTGGTAGAGCGTTTTACTTGTTATCATAGACGTAGTTATGTTTGTAAAACAGGATTAGGCGATGTATTAATCGGTGCTGCAGCAGCAATTGCTGATTATAACGGAGTTCCTAATGTATCCCACATTAAAGATAAAATCATTGAGATGACTCATCTTAATGAAACAATATTTGCAGCAGGAATTGCATCTTCACATCAAGGACACAAAATGAAATCAGGTGTGTTTCTTAATGATGATATGCTGGCTCAAGTTTGTAAACACAATGTTACACGTTTCCCATATGAGATCAGCAGATTAGCACAAGATATTGCTGGAGGATTGGTAGTAACTCTTCCATCTGAAAAAGACTTTAGACATCCGGTTGCAGGTCCACTGCTGAAAAAATACCTCGTAGGTAGAAAAGGGGTTGATGTTGAAAACAGAATGAGAATTTTGAGATTGATTGAAAATATGACTCTTGGCAGAAACGCAGTTGGTTATCTTACAGAGTCAATGCATGGCGCAGGATCACCTCAAGCACAGAGAATACAAATTCAAAGACAAATGCAAATTGGTTACAAAAAGAATCTTGCAAAAAATCTGGCTGGTGTCAAAAATGATATTGAAGAGCCAAAAGAATCATCTGAATACTTTAAACGAGTATTCAAAACAAAAGATTCTGTCCTATAATTAATTCGCTTTTCTTATTGAGTTATTTTCTTGACTTTGTGAATCACAACAGCTGGAACTACAAAATACATTCCAATATTCATCAAAATTACCCCGATTCCATACCCTAGCACCTCGGAATCAGATTCTGCATGTGACATTATGGACAGTGATGACAGCAACGGCGTGATTCCAATCTTCACTAGTTCCTTGAATGCCGGATTCTCCCTTTCCGCATCTGCA
>JAOUNZ010000022.1 GCA_029880665.1 Candidatus Nitrosopumilus sp. | reverse complement strand
CAAATTAACTGATAAATGTGATTTAGTATTCACAGCAGTTCCTCACGGAACTGCAACTGAAATTGTCAAAGCACTCTACGATAGAGGGATCAAGATAATTGATTTGAGTGCAGATTACAGATTACATAATCAAGAAGCATATGACAAATGGTATGGTTGGAAACATCCACATCCAGATTATTTAGCAAAATCAGTTTTCGGAGTTCCTGAATTACATAGAGAACAAATCAAAAAAGCACAACTGGTTTCATGTCCAGGATGCATGGCAGTAACATCAATGCTTGCACTTGCACCATTGATTCGAAACGACATTATTGATACTGAACATATAGTAGTTGATTCAAAGATTGGTTCATCAGGTGCAGGATCTGGTTCAGGAACTGCACATGCAATGAGAGCAGGAGTAATTAGACCATACAAACCTGCAAAGCACAGACACACTGGTGAAATTGAACAAGAGTTAAGTGAAATTGCAGGAAAAAAAATTCATGTTTCGATGAGTCCGCATGCAGTTGACGTTGTTCGTGGAATTTTGTGTACAAATCATACATTCTTGAAAAGAGACATTGAAGAAAAAGAGTTGTGGAAATTATATCGCGAATCTTATGGGAATGAGAAATTCATCAGATTAATTCGAGATAAAAATGGATTGTATAAATTTCCAGATCCAAAATTCCTAGTTGGTTCAAACTTTTGTGATATTGGGTTTGACATAGATGAAGATAATAACAGATTGATTGCAATGTCTGCATCGGATAACCTAATGAAGGGTGCAGCAGGGTCGGCCATTCAAAATATGAATGTAATGTCTGGTTTTGATGAAATGGACGGACTCAGATATACCCCATTAACTCCGGTTTAGAAATGATCACAATCAAGATTGGTGGAAGTGTTGTTGATAATTTACACCCATCCATAATTACAGATATCAAAAAGATTGCAGGGGCTGAAGGGTTAATTTTAGTTCACGGTGGAGGTAAAGAAGTCACCAAAGTCTGCAAACAACTTGGAAAAGAACCAAGATTTGTCACATCACCAAGTGGAATCAAAAGCAGGTATACAGATAAAGAAACTGCTGAAATTTTTACCATGGTAATGTCGGGCAGAATAAACAAGACCATAGTTCAGATGCTTCAAAAAAACGGTATTAATGCGATTGGTCTTTCAGGAGTAGATGCAAAGATAATTCAAGCAACCAGAAAAAAGAAACTTCTCATAATGAACGAAAAAGGCAGAAAACAAGCAATTGACGGCGGATATACTGGAAAAATTACAGATATCAACTCCAAATTTATCAAATCACTCTTAGAACAAGGACTAACACCTGTGATTTCACCCATTGCCATTAGTGAAGAATCAGAATTTCTTAACGTGGACGGAGATAGGGCTGCAGCATATGTTGCAGGAAAAGTAGGTAGTGATAAAGTATTGTTCATCACAAATGTAGATGGACTACTAGTGGATGACAAGTTAGTCACAAAACTAACATTGGCAGAAGCAAAAGAGATCAGACCAAAAATCGGGCCAGGCATGGAAAAAAAGATTCTAGCATCCACCGAAGCTCTAGATATGGGTGTCAAAGAGGCACTGATTGCAAACGGTCAAAAAGAAAATCCTATATCATCGGCAATTGCACATGATAACTGCACAGTGATAAAAAATGAGTGAAGATCAATTCATGGGAAACCTCTATCAGAGATTTCCAGTAACAATTGAAAAAGGAATAGGCTGTCATGTTTGGGATACAGATGGAAAAGAATACATTGATTGCATGGGAGGGTATGGAGTATCACTAGTAGGTCATCAAAATCAAAGAGTTAATAATGCAATCAAAGAACAAATTGACAAAATAATTACTGTTCATAGTTCGTTATATAACAAGACAAGGGAAGAATTTTTAAAAACACTTATTGGATTAGCGCCAAAAGGACTCACACAAGTTCATCTAAACAACAGTGGTGCAGAAGCAATTGAAGCAGCTATAAAATTTGCAAGAAAGTTTACAGGTAAAAAAGGAATGGTTGCAATGAAAGGGTCTTACCATGGAAAATCATTAGGGGCGTTATCATTAACATTTAATCCAAAATATAAAAAAGCATTTGAACCACTAGTTGAGAAAGTTTCTTTTGCGTCATTTGGTGATATAGAATCACTTCGTTCAGTGATTGATGAAGACACAGCATTTGTGATTTTAGAACCAATACAAGGTGAGAGTGGAATCAATGTTGCTCCTGAAGGATTTTTGCAAGAAGTAAGAAAACTTTGTGACGAAAAAGGAATTATTTTAATATTTGACGAAATACAAGCTGGACTTGGTAGAACAGGACGAATTTGGGCGTGTGATCATTGGAATACATCTCCAGATATTTTGTGTCTTGCAAAAGGAATTGCAGGTGGAGTTCCAATGGGTGCTACACTTGTAAGACCAGACATTTTAGACGCAATGAGTAAAGGAGAACATTCATCAACATTTGGTGGCAATCCGTTATCTTGTGCAGCAGGAATTGCAGCTCTCAAAGCACTAACTGAAGACGGGTTAATTGAAAATTCTGAAAAAATGGGAAAAATATTCAGAGAGGGATTAGAGAAACTAAAAGAGAGTCACACCATAATCAGAGAAGTGCGTGGAATGGGATTGATGATAGGAGTGGAGATGAAATTTGAAGTAAAAGATATTTTAATGTCGTTGATAAAAAAAGGAGTTCTCATGTTATATTCAGGCAGAAACATACTAAGAATTCTTCCCCCACTAGTAATATCTGAAGAAGACATAACAAAAGTTTTAGATACTTTGGATAAAGTACTAACCGAAGAGGAGAAAAAACTTAATGTATAAAGATACTATTGATGAAAAAATTATTGGTTATCTCAAAGAAGATTCAAGAGAATCATTTGTAGATATTGGGGAAAAATTAAAACTGTCAGAATCAGCAGTCAGAAGACGTGTAAAAAATTTAGTAGATAACAAAACCATTAAAAAATTCACACTAGAGATTGGTGAAGAAAATACTACCAGCGCGATTGTTCTAGTTTCAGTGGACTCTGCAATGGACACATCCAAAGTTTCTATGAAGCTTGCCAAGTTGGAGGGAGTGAAAACAGTTTATGAAATCACAGGACAGTATGACATTACAACAATAATGAGCGGTTCAAGTATTTCTGAAATCAACAGTACAATTGATGCATTAAGAAAAATTCCAGGCGTTGTAGATACCAATACGGTGATAATTTTGAGAAAGGTGGTTTAAAACGACTTTCGTATCAGAATTTAAATGATAAACTAATTTAGGATCATTATCAGTTATTTCTAACGAAGTTAGTACGAATATGTTTATATCATCTATTTATGTCACCGATATCAGTAATGAAAGATCCGAATCACTATGCAAACATTTACAACGCATATGACAAAACCCCAAAAAAAATACGAATACTAGACAGTACTTTACGAGAAGGAGAACAACATCCGGGTGTTTCATTTACAAACAAACAAAGAATTCAGATTGCATGGATGTTAGATTATTTTGGGGTGGATCAAATTGAGATATCACCAGTTGTATCCGGTGACCATAAAGAAGCAACTAAGACAATCATCAAACAGGGATTAAAAGCAGATATTGTATCCCACGGACGAGCGCTCAAGGAAGATATAGATGTTTCACTGGATTGTGATGCAAAGTGGTGTGCAGCATATTTAGGAATTTCAGACATACATCTAAAAGATAAACTTCGGATTTCAAGAGAAGAGGCACTTGAGAGAGCCGTAGAAACAGTAGAGTATGCAAAATCTCATGGTCTTAAAATCAGATTTACTGTAGAAGATGGAAGTAGAGCAGAGCCAGAATTTTTACTAAAAGTTTGCAAAGCAATAGAAAAAGCAGGTGTTGATAGAATTAGTCTTCCAGATACTGTTGGGATTTTACGTCCTATTGGAATGTTCAATTTTGTAAAAAAAGTTAGAGAAGTAGTAGATGTTCCGTTAGACGCGCATGTCCACAATGACATTGGTTTTGCACTGGCAAATGCATTTTCAGCGTGTGATGCAGGGGTTGATCAAATTCACACTACCATTGATGGTATTGGAGAAAGAACAGGAATTCCACCTCTTGCAGAAGTTGCAGTTGCGTTAACCTATCTTTACAAATCACCAAACGACTTAAGATTGGACATGTTACTTGATCTATCTAGATTAATTGAGGAATACACATCAATTGCGCCTTATGATTCTAAACCAATTGTTGGCAGCTCAGCATACAAGCATAAAGCAGGAACACACCTTGCAGCAATTCTTAGAAACCCGGCAGCGTATGAGCCAATTCCACCTAGAGCAGTAGGAAATAGACGAAGAATAGTCTTTGGGGAATTAGCAGGGAAGACAGGTGCAGCGTATTTAATGTCATTATTAGGCTTGGAAAAAGACGATGAGGGTGCAAAGGCAGTTGCGTCTGGATTAAAAAATCTCAGAATGGGAGATCTAATCGAAATACCTCTCGAAGACAGACTTGAAAAAAAGATAATTAATGATAAATAAAGAGGATTAATTGAGATAAATCATGTCAAAATGTGAAGAATGTGATGCAGATATTTCTGTTCCAAGTGATGCACTTGAGGGTGAAATTGTAACATGTCCGGAATGTGGCGCAAGTTTTGAATTAGAAAAAGGTTCAGACGGTTTCCAACTAAAGCCTGCCCAAACGGTTGGCGAGGATTGGGGACAGTGAGTCCTGACGTTACTATTCTTTACGATACCATCCGTTGGGAAGAAAAAGCTCTGTTAGAAGCAGGGAAGAAAAACAACATCAACATACAGATGGTTGACTGTAAGAAATTAGCATTAGATTTAGAAAAAAAACCTGAGGATTACGGCGTAGTTATTCAGAGATGTGTGAGTTATTACAGAAACATTCATTCAACTGCAGCACTTGAAGGACTTGGTATCAAGGTAATCAATTGTCTCAATACGGGTGTTTTTGCAGGAAATAAATTATTTACACATATGTTATTAAAAAAATTTGGAGTTCCAACACCTGATGCAACTGTTGCATTTTCAAAAGAATCTGCATTGGAAGCTATGCAAACCCAAGGATTTCCAAGAGTCATCAAACCAACAGTAGGTAGTTGGGGAAGACTAATTTCAAAATTAAATGGCATAGATTCTGCAGATGGAATTCTTGAGAGCAGAGAAAATATGTATCCAATTTATCAGATTCATTACTTGGAAGAGTTCGTACAAAGACCGCCAAGAGACATCAGAGCTATAATGGTAGGAGACAAAATAATCGCAGCGATTTACAGAATTTCTAAACATTGGAAAACCAATATGGCACTTGGAGGAACAGCTGAACCATGTAAAATAACACAAGAGATGGAAGAAATGTGTATAAAGGCAAAACATGCCGTTCAGGGAGATATTGTAGGTATAGATTTAATGGAAAGCGATGAGAAGGGCCTAGTTGTCCATGAAGTCAACAATACGACAGAATACAAGAACACTGTCAGAGTATGTAAAGTAGACATTCCATCAGCAATGCTTGATTACGCACTGAAGATAGACAAGTAAGAATTGGACACAAATTTTACAGTTACACCAAGATTTGCAGTGAAGATGCTTGAAAAGGCATTAAGACTTTACACGCCATCACTTAGTGAAAAACCAATGGCGGAGTTTTTAGCTGACAAATGTGATGATTTGGGATTTGAGGATATTCAAATTGATGAAGTTGGAAACATAATAGCAAAAAAAGGTTCTGGATCACCAAAGATAATGTTATGTGGGCATATGGATGTGGTTCCAGGAAAAGTCAAAGTAAGAAAAGAAGGAGATTCTCTTTATGGACGAGGTGCGTCAGATGCAAAGGCACCATTGATGGCAATGTTATTTGCCGCAGCATCAATTCAAAATAACAACGGGACGGTATTTTTTGTAGGAGCTGTGGATGAAGAAGGAAATGCAACAGGAATCAAGAATCTTGTAAAAAAAGAGATGGGTATTGATTATGCAGTTTTTGGAGAACCTAGTGGGATTAAACAAGTTACGATTGCATATAAAGGAAGATTAGCAATTAATCTTAAAATCAGTGTAGATGATAGTTCTCATGCAAGTGCACCGTGGCTTTCAAAAAATGCAATTCAAGAATCAATGATTTTTGTAAAAGAGCTCAAAGAAAGATTAGAGATGAATCAAGAAGGCAAATCCAAAGGAATGTTACTTACCATAACAATGACAGAGATTAAAGGAGGAACAAGTCATAACGTAACACCAAAAGATTGTGAAACCACATTTGACATTAGAATTCCAGTAGACATGAATTGTAAAATTATTGAACAGAAAATTGCAACACTAGTAAAAGAAATTGCCCAAGAAAGAGAAGTTGAAGCGTTCTACTCAATTCTTGATGAAACGGAACCATTTGAAGCATCTCATACTTCACCATTAGTTAGGGCATTCACTCTTGGAATTATGGAAGTAGAACATTCAAGACCAACCCTAATTAGGAAAACAGGCACAGGAGACATGAATGTTTTAGGTAATCAGTGGAGTATTCCTGTGGTTACATATGGCCCAGGAGATCCACATGAGGCACATACAATCGACGAAAAAGTCTCAATTGATGAATATCTAAGAGGCATAGAAGTTCTCAAAAAGACTCTACAGCATTTAAAAAGACTACATGATAGAAACATTCAGTAATGTTGTGGTTTGTAGGTTTAGGAATTTCTGGATTCAAATCAATTCCTAATGAGGCACTGGATGTTTTATCAAAAGCAGATATTGTATACATTGAACAATTTACCAGTCCAATAAGAAAATCAGATTTAATTAAAATCAAAAATACCATAAAAGGAGAAACCATATCAGCAAAAAGATGGGTAGTTGAAGACGGTAAAGAAATTTTAGAAAATGCAAAGAAGAAAAAAGTGGTCCTGTTAGCATATGGTGATCCATACATTGCAACAACACATATCGAATTAAGAACTAGAGCAATCAAAGAAAAAATAAAGACACATTCTATTCATGCATCTTCATCACTTACTTCAATGATTGGTGAATGTGGGTTACATTTTTACAAAATTGGAAGAATTGCAACAATTATGAGTGAAATCAAGTCGCTTACAACCCCTTATTATATAATATACAAAAATATTATCGAAGGGAATCATACTGTACTTCTTTTGGAATATAATCAAGATAAAGATTTCTTTCTAGATCCTAAAGATGCATTAGACAGATTAATAGAAACAGAAAAAGGACAAAAGCGAAATGTCGTAAATCCATTTACATATGCGATAATTGCATCTAGAATTGGGTTCAAGGATCAAAAAATAATTTCAGGTAAAATTTCTAGTTTAATGAAAGTTGATTTTGGCAAACCCCCCCATACAGTAATTATTCCAGGAAAAATGCACTTTACAGAATCAGATGCACTCAGAATATTTAGTCAGTGTATAGATGAACCATATGATAACAGTGAAAAAACAAAAAAGATTTCAATTCAGATGATGGAGAAATATGTTCCAATGGTAAGAGACGCACTTGAAGAAGTCATACCGCATTATAAAGAACAAAATGAGTTTGGCGTAATTTTAGAAAATGCAGAATTGTATATTCAAGATGCAGAAAAATTTCTGGAAGATGGCCAAGACGAAATAGCAATTTTGAGTATAGGATACGCAGATGGTCTTATAGATGCATTACGATTGGCAAAAGGTCTTGAACCAAAAATGTAATTTTTAGCGATGAATTAAAGAGGGAGAATAAAAATACAAAAAGCATTGGAAAAAGATGAAAAAGCAATTCTTTCTGTTATTTACGTATGCCAAATTCAAGGAAAGACGCCATTTGAGATAATTAGAAGAAAAGTGATGTTTTCAGATAACGAAATCAACTCAAAGATAGACAAATTAGTTAAAAAACAACTTGTAAACGAAGACAGGAAAACACTAACTGAAGTTGGGAGAAATTCATTAAAAATAGTATTAGCAGGAGGAGTTTTTGACATAATTCATCCAGGTCACATATACACGTTAAATGCTGCAAAGAAATTTGGTGATGTTCTAGTCGTAGTCGTGGCAACTGACAACACGGTGGTAAAGATGAAAAAAAGAATACCACTTCATACGCAAGATCAAAGACAGGAATTGGTAAACTCATTGTCCATGGTAGATCTTTGTTTGATAGGACAAGAAGAAGATATCTTTAAGACTGTAAAACACGTCAAGCCTCAAATTATTGCGTTAGGTTATGATCAGATTCATCAAGAGCAATTCATTATAGAGGGATGCAAAAAAATAGGTTTGGATGCAAAAGTTGCAAGATTGCAATCTCCAATTCCAGAAAGTTCTAGTTCCAAGATAGAGAAAGAATACGGTGAATCAATTCATGGGCTTTAGGAATTTATTGGAATTTTAATTGAGACTTTAGACCCGTCTTTTAATTTGGCAGTTTTTCTCAAACAGTGTTTTGAGATTAATTCGATGATGGAATTATCATGATGTGTACGCTCAAGCATGATCAATTCACATCTCGTAGAATTGTTCAGTTTGGCTGCAAAGCATTTAACCCAACCATATGTTCGCATACCATCTGAAAAGCTGTTGATTTTAATTCCATCCAAAGTTTCAAATTGTTTTATCGCTTCTTGATGGATTTTTTGATCCAGTAGAACATTAAGAGTCCCTGGGAAGGGAATGTATCCAATTTTTGATTGGAATTGTTTTGTATATCCTTTTAATCCCATATAGTAAGCACCCTCACCCATTCCAGAAATTAATGTTCCCTTTAGTTCAACATATGATGGGGAAGAATCCAGACTTTTTTGTAAGATAGATGAAAGTTTTACCATCTCAGAAAATCCTTTTGGAGTGATTTTTACAGATATTTTTCTCCCACTAATTATTCTCTCAATGAATTGATTTTGTTCTAATTCAACAAGATGTTTTGATGCTGCTTGTTGAGATTTATTGATACTCTTTCCAAGTGATGAAGTAGTAATAGAAACATAATTGTGTTTGGCGCCTTTGGACAACAGATAAGAAAGAGTTAGGATGTGCTGAATCTTTAATTCAGTCATCTAAGATCCTAAGATACGCCTAGATCACTGAATGTTTTGAGTATCATTCCATCAGAGTTTGATAGCTTGGCAATTCTATGGCCAATAACGTATTCAATACCAGCATTTTTGGCGCCTTCCAAGAGTCTCTGAGTGATAATGCCATCCAATAGAAGATATTTGATTCCAGATTGCGTAGACAGTTTACTTACAACTTCACTGATCGGAACTTTAAATATTTCATTATGATTACCGTCTAATGCAACTGCTTCAAGAGTTTCATTGAGATTTGAGAAAATCTTTGCAGCCATTTCTGCAATTGGTTTATCATCCTCGTTTTTGAGAGCAGGTGTTGATTTTCCATGTTTGATTTCGTCAGCAACAGGTCTTAGAATTTCATCAATTCTTTGTGGTGTTAATTCTTCAACTTCGACATCTTTGTCTGCTCGCAATTCATAATCTAATGTAACTATAGATTTGAGTTCTTTGAGAATAAATCCACCCGCCCTATCACCATCAATGAAAGCAACAACAGTATCTTTTGAGTTACATAACTCTTTGATGGATTCATCAATTTTTGCACCTTCTATTGCAAGCGCGTTGTCATATCCGGCCCTTAAAAGATTGATTACATCAGCCCTTCCTTCAACTAGAATAACCCAATTAGAAGTAAAGACACCAGAACTACAGGTCAGTTTTGATGGTCCGTATGTTGCTAGTTTCCCAGCATCACCTTGATGAACATCATTTAGCATGCTTTCACCCTCACTGACAGTTTTAGTCGCCCATTTTTGCTTAATCTCTTTTGCACGCCTTACAATATCTTCTTTCTTTGCAGCACGTACATCATCAATTGCTTCTAATTTAAATTTGCAATCAAATGGTCCAACCTTGTCAATACTCTCAATTCCTGCTGCAATTAATGCACAAGTATCAATATCTGTACTCATAGGGATTA
>JAOUNZ010000097.1 GCA_029880665.1 Candidatus Nitrosopumilus sp. | reverse complement strand
GGAGTAAACATAAAATGATACTTCGAGGAGATTCTAAATTGAATACCGAAAGTACTTTACCGTCAGACTCATTTATGTGATAATAATTTTTGTAAAACTTTGCTTTGACTGATTTGATTTTTCCTTCTTTTTCAAGAATGTTAAGATGATATTGAATTGTACCCATTGAGAATCCAAGTTTGCTCTTAATTTCTCTTAGATGGGAACTAGGGTTGTTAATTATGAACTCTAAGATTTTTGTCTGTGGGGATTCTAGCATTTCTGACAATCTTTACCTCTAAAATCAAGAATTTAACCTATTCTACAAATAATTACAGTTTTTTGATAAATTTTGTTTTCTCAGATCTAGACTTGTATCATAGAATGTTTTAGGCAGCTACTGGAAATACAAGTGGCAGGTAGTTTTTTCTTGATTGTTCGGCTGCTAGGTTCATCGACACTTGCCAATTTTTTTAGATTGTTATGAAAAATTACTCCTGATAATATTGTCAAATTCAATCTTGTATCACAAACAAAGTATATTCAAATCTCAAAAAAGAGTAATTGGTTATTAGTAGATTTTTCATCATTCCTATTGCCATAGTAATTGGTTTGTCAGTCACTTTCTTTCTACTAAATTCTGATGACATAACTGATGTAAATCTAGATGGCTTTGATGTGGACAAAGATGGAGTAATTGATTCTCTTGATAATTGTCCAACATACACTAATTTTGATCAAACAGACTTTGATTCAGACAAATTGGGAGATGAATGTGATATTGATGATGATAATGACGGAATTTCTGATTCTCTTGATCAGTTTGATACAGATCCTGAAGACTGGGCAGACTTTGACTTTGATGGGATAGGCTCATTCAAAGATACAGACGATGATAATGACGGAATTTTGGATGTGGTTGACTCTGATCCTTTACCAATTTCAGAGAGTTTAGCAACAGAATACCTTCAAGATATACGCGTATGTGCTGACATGGATAACGGAACATTGCGTCTTGTGTGCTATTCTACGTTTTTTGGTAAGGTTGCAGGCAATGAAGAAAATAATTCAGATGTACTGGAACTTTCAATAGCGTTATCTAAGATTGGAACCCTTGATGACTGTCACTTTGTTTCTCATGAAGTAGGACATGTCGCATTTAATGAAAGACCCAATGTTATTGAAAATCTAATTGGCATGGATGGAACTATGTGTAGAGGAGGGTATTTTCATGGTGTTTTAGCTGCTTATTTTCATGAAACACAAGAAAACCACAAATCATTTCCATCTGATTATAAAGTAATTTGTGATGAATTGATAGGAACTTCAAACTATCAAGACTGTATTCATGGACTGGGACATGGACTGGTCCATTATTTTGGTGAAGATTTGATTTCATCGCTGGAATTGTGCCATGATATGTCATTTTATCAGAACATACTATGTGTGAAGGGAGTGATGATGCAACATACAGACAACATATTAACCCGACAAGGAATTTCCAAAGATGTGATTTCTAATCTTTGTGATACAGAGTTAGAATCTCTTGATTTTGTTGAATGTAACATGTCTATTGGAACCACTTTGGCATTTTTCACAAATCATACTTTTGATGAGGGTGCCAAATCATGTGAACTGATTGACGACGAAAAAGGCAAAAACTATTGTCTTGAAGGCTTACGATTAGAAATAGAAGATTCCGAAAAATATGAACTTAAACCCCTTACTAAAGATGTGAGGGAAAAATTCCAGCCACAATTCATTGAAGGAACTTCAAAAATTATAGACATGCAAAGCCCTGCAGTAATTTCTAACTTTGAATTTATTCCCCAAGCTGGTGTAATCTTATTTTCAATTGACCAGCCTCAATACGTAATATTATACATTCCAAGTGAATTTGTCACATCAAAAATGGCGGTAACCGTAAATGGCCAAATTCCAAACGAGTTGGATGCAAAAAACAATATTTTTGGAAAAAAAGTTGCAATGATACGGTTTGTCCCAAATGATGCAGGATTGGTAATGATTACTCCATTATCTTAGTAATCAAGTAATGTAATCGACAATCTTTTCAAGATATTACAAAAAATTGAAAATGTTAATAGCCAGGATTATTTAATTGGCCAACTGTTTTGGAGGATTTTCTTTGGATTAGTTTTATCAGCATAGTGACAGCTGGTATACTAATTGATCTGTTTTCAGATCACTTTCATAGATTTTTCAAAAAGCCCAAATCAAAAGACAGTTTTAAACTGGAAATAGCTTGGACTGTAATCTGGATCTCAGTAGGAATAGGATTTGCAATTCCAATTCATTTTGTTTTAGGGGAAGCAAAGACAATAGAATATGTTACTGGTTACGCTCTAGAAAAAGCCCTTAGTGTAGACAATCTGATGGTATTTGTTCTAATTTTTACTTCACTTGGAATCTCGCACATATTGCAACATCGGGTTTTGATGTGGGGGATAATCGGTGCCATTTTTATGAGAATTGGGTTCATTCTGGCAGGTATCTCTCTTCTGGAATCATTTCATTGGATGATCTATGTCCTTGGAGCAATTTTACTTTTTACAAGTGTTAGGATGATAACAAAGAAAGAAAAAGAGAAACTAGAAATTGAAAAGAGTTTTTCAGTCAGGTTTCTCAAAAAGTTTATTCCCCTAGACTTGTCTTATAATCAATCAAGGTTTATCGTAAAGAAGCAAGGAAAACGGTTTGCCACAATACTCTTGGTGGCGTTGGTCTCAGTTGAAATGACTGACCTAGTATTTGCACTTGATTCCATACCTGCTGTTTTGTCAATTACAGATGATGTCTTTATTGTCGTCACTTCCAACATATTTGCAGTATTGGGACTGAGAAGCTTGTATTTTGTTATAGGTCGTGGCATTGAAAAACTAGTCTATCTAAAATATGGGCTGACGATACTACTCGGATTCATAGGAATCAAGATGATAATGTCCGAGTTTTACAAGATTGATGTGGCATACTCGCTTGTTGTAATTCTTTCGGTTTTGGGACTTACTGTGATGTTTTCATTGATAAAAACACGTAAACCAAGACACTAAACTTTTCAGATATGTTTTATTCATTTTCCAGCATCCAAGTTTGATTTTGAGATTTATACACTATTTTGTTCCATGTAGGTATGAAATTAACATCACTAACTATAACCTCATACACGTTGTACTGGGGATGTGCTTAATCCTGCCAGCATAATATATTTTCCAAGCATCGTGATCCAGATTGCTACCAACGAGGGTAATGGAATAATCTGTGTTGATACATGTGGCCCATGCAGTAATACTTTTTGAGCATGATTTTGTACTAATTTTGTAATTACATTTGGTTTTTTACCTACAGTTGTAGGCCATCTGAGGTCCTCACTTGTACCAAGAATAATCCCTTCACATTTGCGTAAGCGGTTTATTTAAGGGTCGTATTACGTGCGTAATCGTACACAAACGTACGTTCTGACCTATGTTTTTGCATCCAACTCTTTCTTAACTTCGGTCCAAGGCTTCCTTTCTCTCATCTCTTTAGATGTCTTCTCAACCAATGCTCTGAACCCGTCATCTTGTGACAAATGAATTATCATGTCTTTTGTGAATCCTAATTTTGTCTGGTCGTCATTTCTCTCTGCTTGGTGTTTCAATTTCAACGTAGACATTTCATTTGTAAGTTCTGTGATCTGTTTTTGCAGGGAAATGTTTTCAGATTTTTCTTTTTCTAGTTTTTCGTTTTCTGCCCGAAGTCTTTCAGCCGTATCGACAGTTAACTCGGTCTCAAATTTCTCATACAGATCTAATTTCTCCTCATCTGACATTCTGTCATACTGTAGCAGATAGCCTTTTTGACCCGAGATTTTCTTTGTAAAATTCGAGTCAAACCTTGATAGTTTTGTGATTCCATAAGCCCTAAAACTATGCGTGGAAATCATTAATCGACCTGTGGATTCGTATTTTTTTGTCAACCCCGTTTTCCTTACTGCATTTCTCAAAACCTGTTTTGCGTTGGATGCTGAATTGGTCATATTCTGATATGGTGTCTTGTCTTTATGGTCGCTTGACCCAAACACCAGATCATCGTCTTGCAAATCTTTTAGGATCGGCCTAAGCAACTTGCTAGATTCCTTGCTAAAGAAAGTTGTCCTGCCACTGGAATTTTTTGCAATGGTTGATGGGATCTTCACAATGATGTTCTTCTGATCTAGTATCAAATGCTTTTTTCGTATTTGAACGATTTCCGCTATCCGCATCAGGGATGATAACTGGCACATGAAAAGGACTCTGTGTTTGTATCGCAATTCTTTGAAAATCGTATGGATGTCATCCAATGTAAGGCCGTAAAGGTCATCTTGTACACTGTGTCTGAACTCCAGTTCGTTTTTAATATCCTGCTCATTTAGTTTTATTCCCATATAGTGCAGGTACTTTCTCAGTCTTGAAAAATAGACAGCCATTGTTCTTGGGGCTCTTGAGCCGTTCCAATTAATCCAGGATTGTAGCAAGTCGTATACCTCGTCATCAGTTGCGTTCTTTAGGTCTGTAATGACGTCTGCCTTCCCGTATTTCTCCATACAGAAATTCTCAAAATTTCCAATTGCCTGAAATATCCCAACAATTGAGCTTTGGCTTTGCCCTGAGATCTTTTCTCCAAATGATTTTTTCGATCTTGCAATTTTAGATAGCGCCATTTTACTACTTTTTTTGAATTGCTTGCTATTAATGATAAGTATTGATTGTCTATA
>JAOUNZ010000096.1 GCA_029880665.1 Candidatus Nitrosopumilus sp. | reverse complement strand
GGAATATCGGAAGAATCCAGACTAACATCATTATAGGATTTGTTTCATCATTCATTGCAAATAGCTGATCAAAATCAAAATTTGTAAAATCCACTAGATCCATTGCCTGTCAATTCCAAATTAAACCATTCGTCAGAAGAGCAAAAAATGGCAGAAAATAAAGGACAAGAGCCAAAATAATGGCGAGTGCTTTTATTATAGTTCAAATATAAAAAAATCCGAATATGCCACAAACAAAACCCATCATAAGCGTGGAAAATGTCGTAGCATCCGCAGACGTTATGCAAAAAATGGATTTGAACGAAATTACAAGAACATTTCCAGATGTAGAATACCATCCAGATCAATTTCCAGGGCTGGTTTTTAGACTAAAGACTCCAAAAACTGCAACATTGATCTTCACCTCAGGCAAAATGGTATGCACAGGTTCTAAATCTGAGGAAATGGCAAGAAAAGCAGTAAAAACAGTTGTACAAAAACTCAGAAAAGGAGGCATCAAAGTAAAAAAAGATGCAGTAGTTACAATTCAGAACATCGTAGCTTCGATCAACCTGGGTGGAAAAATCCATTTAGAACAAGCGGCAAGAACATTACCACGAAGCATGTATGAACCAGAACAGTTTCCAGGACTTATTCATAGGATGTTAGACCCAAAAACAGTGATTTTGTTATTTTCGTCAGGGAAACTTGTTTGTACAGGGGCTAAACAGGAACCAGATGTATACAGATCAGTGAATAATTTGCATGCATTACTAGAAGAAAAAGACTTGATGATTTATGATTAATCATTACCCAAAATTAATTTTATATTATTTAAAATTCAGTCCATACATAATTGAGACAGATGTACAAACCAATGGCAAAAGGTAGCCTAAAATTAAATCGTATTTAAAATTATTTCTCAAACAAATAAACTATTTAATTGGACTTCCCAATGGAACATCTTCTGTCACAGTTAACCAAAATGGCTTATCGTCAACATCAGCTGCTAACAACATTGCATTTGATTCAACTCCTGCCATCTTTTTTGGTTCAAGATTTGCAATAACGATAACAGTTTTCCCTACGATATCTTCAGGTTTGTAGTATTGTGCACCACCAATTATTACATCACGGTGATCACCATTTCCTAAATCAATCAGTCCTTTAATGATTCTAGATTTACCTTCTATTGGTTCGGTTCCAATAATTTTTGCAACTCTAATGTCTAATTTTGCAAAATCATCATAAGATATAGTCGACATGGTAACCCCTGATTTTTCTGCTTAAAATAAATTTCCAATTTATTGCAATTCCTTTTTATTAATTCCAGAAGTTTCAATCTCATATCTTAGTGCTGCCGGAATCTCCATGTATTTTTTGTTTACAAGTTCAACTATTTGGTCTTCAGGTACATGGACTTTTGCTAGTAATTTTCCTCTTTGATGAGCATAAGCATTTTTCCAAAATCCAGCACCGTCAAAAGTTTCAATTTTTGGCATGTATTTTGTAGGTTTCATTTTCTTTTAAATTTAAAGTGACTGTGACGGAAGAGTGGCAAACGCCATTGGAACTGGAGTTACTGTTCCGGATTTTAGGCATGTTGCCCATCACAGTCTATTACAGGCAGTACTGGAATCTAATATATTTAATGCGGAATAAGTGAATGGGTGGCTACAATAGAAGTCGAAATTGAGGTTAATGCCTCAGCAGATAGAGTGTGGGATGTTGTTTCAGATATGGATAACGAGCCAAGGTTTTGGAAAGGAACAAAGGAAGTCAGAAACATATCAAGAGAATCAAACACCATCAACAGAGAGGTCACAATCGCTTTCAGAGATCAAAAATGTTTACAGGAGGTGAAACTCGAACCAAAAGAGAGGATAATAATCAAATTTACAAAAGGCATCATAAATGGAGAAAAGACAATCACAATAATTCCCAAGGGAGAAAGAACTTTACTTCGCACAGTTTGGGATGTCAAGTTAACAGGAATGATGGGGATGTTTACAGGAGCCATAAAAAATCATATCAAAAGTGGCACAGAACAGGCGATGCATAGTATCAAAGAAGAGACAGAGAGATGATACATGGAAATAATTTTAGATTTTTTTAATTACGTGCTAGCGGCAGTTTTAATTGGGATTTCGGGGGCTTGGATGTTTCTCATCAGATCTATGATTGAGTCAGTGAAATTAACACCGTATCTAGACAAATTCAAGAATACTTCCAAGTCAACTCCCAAAGTCTCAGTTATTCTGCCAGCAAGAAATGAAGAGGAGTTTCTAGGAAAATGTTTAGAATCATTGTTAGAACAGGATTATGAAAATTATGAAATCATAGCAATAGACGATTCGTCAGAAGACTCTACAGGAAAGATAATCTCCCAATATGCAAAAAAAGACTCCAAAATAATCCATGTATCTGCAAGACCAAAACCTGAAGGGTGGATGGGGAAGAACTGGGCATGTATGGAAGGGTATAGAAAAGCAACAGGAGATCTTTTGTTATTTACGGATGCGGACACAAAGCATTCTAAAAATACCATATCATTGGCAGTGGCACATTTAATTTCGTTTGATTTAGATGCATTATCGGCCATTCCAAAAATGTTAACGTTTGATTTTTGGACAAAAATATCACTTCCAATGATATCCACGTTTTTACACACTAGATTTTCGGCACTAAATGTAAACAATTCTTCAAAGAAAACAGCTTATTTCTTTGGGAGTTTTTTCATCATGAAAAAAAAGACATATGACAAGATAGGAATGCACGAAGGAGTAAAGCATGAAATTATTGAAGACGGGGCACTTGGTAGAAAAGCAAAGGATCTCGGATACAAAATAAAGATAGTTAGGGGAGAGCATCTAATTGACGCTGTTTGGGCACGAGATAAGATCACACTATGGAATGCGTTAAAAAGACTAATGATTCCTCTGTATCTTCAGAGTAAAAAAATTGCAATAGGAAGTTTCTTTGCAACATTGTTTTTGCTGTTTATACCTTTTCCAATTCTTGTAACTTCAGTGTTTTTACCTGCGGAAACAATATCAGCAAAAATGCTTTGTGTCACAGCAGCTCTTGCATCATTTTTGATTTATTTGGCTTCGATTATTGAAACCAAATTTTTACTTGGATTGAGATTAATTCATGCGTTATTTGCCCCATTAGGAGGATTGGTGGTGGTTTTAGGATTTTTAAGCGGATTAATCCAAGCAAAAAAATCATCATCAGTTTCATGGAGAGGAAGGAAGTATTCAATGAAAGACCATGCCCATAGTTCAATCAAAGTATAGCAAGCCTTTTAGATAGAAATCAAGGAATTAAAAACTCGTGGACAAATCAGGTATATTTGTAGGCGGATCTATGGGGGCAGCAATAACAGCGGTCATCATCATAGCACTATTTGTTTCACCACCAGCATCACTGAAACCGGACATTGCAGTAAAAGAGAATACATCTAATGTATTAGCAGAAGCATCTTCAGTTTATTTGGAGTTATCGTTAATTGAAATTTTTGAAAAATCAGAACCTGGGGTGGTAAGAGTCAACGTACAACGAAATGATACAGGAGGCGTAGGTTCAGGTTTTGTGTTTGATAAGAAAGGACACATCATAACAAACGCACATGTTATTAAAAATGCGGCAAAAGTAGCAGTCACATTCCTTGACGGTAGATCGTACAATGCAGAAATCATTGGAACTGATGAATATACAGACATTGCAGTAATCAAGGTGAATGCAGATTTGAGTCTCTTACATCCGCTCTCTCTAGGCGATTCATCAAATCTCAAAGTCGGAGAACAGATAGCTGCAATTGGAAATCCGTTTGGATTGTCAGGTTCTATGACTTCGGGAATTGTGAGTCAGTTGGGAAGATTGCTCCCCTCAGGTTCAGGGTATTCAATTCCAGATGTGATACAAACAGATGCAGCAATTAATCCGGGCAATTCAGGCGGGCCATTACTAAACATGCGGGGAGAGATTGTAGGGATCAACACCGCAATTCAGTCAGCTACTGGAGAGTTTACAGGGGTAGGATTTTCAGTACCATCGCAAACAATTGCCAAAATTGTTCCCAAACTTATTGAGAGTGGAGAATATAAGCACCCATGGATCGGGATTGCAGGAAGAGACATAGATCCTGATTTGGCAAAAGTTTTGAATCTGAAAGATGCCATAGGATTTCTGATTGTGACTGTTGTAGACGACAGTCCAGCTGCCAAAGCAGGTTTAATCGGATCTGAGAAAACAGTTGAGGTGGAAGGAGTAAAATATCCAGTTGGAGGAGACATTATTTTGTCAGTTGACAAAATTGAAGTAAGAAAGATAGACGACATATTAATTCACCTACAAAGATCAAAGTCAGTAGGAGATGAAATGGTTTTAGAAATACTTAGAGACGGCAGAACAACAAATACAACAATAATACTTCAAGAAAGGCCAAATGGCAATTAAAGCAAAACAAGCATAAATACCACTTTGCAAGAATCCTTTCTGTTGAATGATCTTGTTTTAGACTCAGAGAAACTAAGCCATGTTTTAGAAGATAAAGAAATATCACAAGAAGACATAATTGAAGTTTATAGGAAGTCAGTAGAAGATCCCAGTGAACTTTTTTCTACTGCACAAAACTTGAGAAAAAAATTTAAGAGTAACTCAGTCACATTTTCCAAAAAAGCATTTTTCAACATAATTAATCTCTGCAAAGATACTTGTTCGTATTGCACATACAAGTCTGAACCAGGGGAACAGAAACTTTCT
>JAOUNZ010000095.1 GCA_029880665.1 Candidatus Nitrosopumilus sp. | reverse complement strand
ATAAGAAATAGAACTGCCGTTAGAATAAACAAAATGACCCTCGATTCAAAATACAAGAAAATGGCTCAAAAGACATTAAATTTAATGGAAAAAATTTTTATTTCAGGTATTATTCATCGGTTATCAATTTTGTTCATGTTTAAATGCGTGATTTTATGCATGCAGATGATCTTGAATAGATTATCTTTTACCATGTAACCTAAAGATTGCCAGAAGACATAATTCAGAACTAATCAAACAAATGTAAATTGGTGTGTATGTGTCTTTTTCTAAGAGATTTAAAAGTAATCATTTAGGATATAAATCAATTAGAATCAGATGTCTAACATGTACTTGTTAATTCGGAGTTTGTCATTACAGAGTTGCTTAAAAAGATCGTGTAGTAGTTATTCATATTTATCATTAGTGTTTTATAAATATCATTTTACACATAATATTATAATTGCATAAAACAAATAAAAAATACCAAATTGTCGAGATTCAAGATGACAGGCTTGTTTTGATGGAAGTCGGTGCAGCAGATACAGATTTTGAGAAAAGAAAGATTATTGATTTATAGAATGCATCATTTCCACTTGGTTAATTATTGTTAACGTCTAGAATTTTCTTGTCATAGAACTATTTGTGTTTTTACTTTTAACCCGAATTAGATATATTTCATAATACTCATACATCACACTGTTTTTCATTTCCAATCAGTTTTAGCATACATGTTAGAAATTTTCTTTGTGTTTTTCTTGGACAGATGCAGACTAGGATTCAGACAAACACTATTCATTCTCCATATTCAATTGAATCCATAATGGCAGATGATCAGAAATCTGATGGGTGAATTTGTGTTTTGTCATATCTGTATACTTAGATTCGGGACATAGTGGCAAGTAGATCCCACAGTAAGTCAACTGAACCAGATTTTTCTATCTTGTGTGCATTTTTCTTATGATAAAAAATTTGATCATATCTTTTATCTTTGTCCAAGTTGGTTCCGTGACTACCTAGAATATCTGATGGGTCTCCAGTCCATTTTTTGTGATTGTATTATACAGCGGATCCCCTATTGCTTGAATGTTAAAATCTCCAAGTACAATCATCATGCCTTTGTCTTTAACATGTAAAGATGTTCTTTGTTCCTCAATCCAATCCACAAGTTTATCTAGTGCTTTTTTACGAGATTCTTCTTTTTCTGCATCTGTATCTTCTTTTTCTCTCCATCTAAAATGCGTTGCAAGCATGATAAAATCAAATCGTCCAGCTTTGAATGAGACAAGATATGGACTGTGCCACTAGGTCAATGTTGGAAGCCATTCATTTTTTCTTTATCATATTCTCTAATAGGATGATGTAACATTACAAGATTTGAATAAAAGCAAAACGAATGATTTGTTCATATGAATCATCGGTGTCATACAACCATTCATAATCTCTTTAGAGGGCAACCATATTCTCTAGATTTATAATAAATCGCCACTGTGTATATCAAATCAAAAACAAATATTGAGACAAACAGAAGTGGCAACAAAACAGAGTCCTGTGTAGATGGCCTGAATTGATAAAATGCTAAACTGCTCAGTCCTGTACCAATCATTTTGGATAACGCAATGTAAAATGACTGTCCCTCAATTCCTTTTCTGTTCATTATCATTGTAACAAACAATACGGACATCATGAGGTTTTGGCCAAATGCAGCATACGCCCCAGCAGAATCATCCATCTCATAGTTTATTGTCAGAATCATTGGAATTGCAATTAAGAGTCCTAATGTAAACACCGCATAAAATTGCCAATGAGATATATTTGGAAATTCCTTTTTACCATACTTGAGAAATTGTAGTACAATTACAGTATCTAGTCCAAACCAGATATAATTTACATAAAGTTGTGGTGTACCGTGAGGCGTTACAAATGCAAATATCGCCTCCCATGAAATATTGGCACAAAGTGCAGCCATGGGCATTCCAAAAGTTTTGTCTTTGAATCCACGTCTAATTATCATAATGTATGTTACGGACCAAAACAAACCCCCTACCATCATTATTTCGGTGAACATGTTGCTGATACTATGAAAATTTCACATCTAATAAATAATAATGGTAAAACATTTCATGATTTTGCCAGTTCTGTCAAGATAGCGAATTGTCAATTTGTTAATATGTTAGAATGCCATGACTAATGTATGTCTGAAGACACTGAAAGAGAATTAAAGGAACTTGACCATGAGGAAATGAGGGAAGAAAACCATCAGATAGAACTTCAGGAAGGATATGAACAAGATGAAGACTCGGAAGAGTGACTTTTTTCATTTTTTAGAACAATAAAAATACCATAGTTACAACTATAGATAATATGAGCAATTTGGATGAAACCATAGGAAAAGTACTCTTGAATCTGCAACGAGAAGATCCTGACACATTTAAAAAAACTTTTGAAGAAAGCCCAAGAAGAAAATCCTGAGCTGTTTGAGGACAACATAGATGAAGAAAATAAAAAAATGACGATGGTTAGACAAAAAACAGATGTCAAATCAGAGAGCCAATCAACATGGTAAGAAATAAGCATGAATGAAAAATCTGATGTTGAGTTTGTATATTATCTAAAATTAGGAATTAACGATAGAAATAGAACATCCGCAACTTAGATAAGAATATGCATTCGTAATTATTTTGATCTAAAGATAATTTAGCTCATTTTGAATGAGAGCATAACATGTACAGAGATAGAACCATGTAGGACATACATAAAAAACGATTCTGTCAACTTAACTAACATATTCTTGTAATATAATTACCATTTGTTAATACATGTCAATTACATGGTTAGTTATGGATAAACTCAATTCTTACGAGTACATGGATTTGCAAATACATATCATACATCAAACATGTCCGGAGTTAAAACAATGACAAAAAGATATCAGATAGTTGCAAAATATGATGACCATGTTGTCATATTAGAAACTGACCCTCATCCAAATAATGTTAAAAAGATAATAAAAATAGACACTTAACATTGAATAAACTTGAATAGAAATTCAGAAAAAACTAGTAAAAGTATCATATAATCAAGAATATGTCAATTCTAATATGGTGTTGGTATTTTGTGCTGATCGTACCAGTTGGATATTGAAATGAAAAACTAATACCAAAGAAAAATCAAAAGATGAAAAATATAATCAAACAATTATGATTTTTATTTTATATTCAAAAGACAATGTTTCAATTAATCTCTTTATTCTGTCTTGAAGTACGTCATGACATCAATGTAATTTCATCAAGGAGGCATGTCAGTAAGTAATCATCACGTCGAATTTTCATATTTGAAAACTGCTTGTGAAAAAAGTCTATTTAATGTACAATTTATTTGAAAGAATAATTGGCATGTCTGCAAGAAATAACAAATTGAATAAAAAATCAAGCAAGAATACAACTTTCATCACATCAGGAGTAATTATAGATGCAAGTTTGCTTTTTGTGTATTTCATGTTCAATACTGTACCTGCGGAAAAAATGGAAGAGGTAAAGATAATTGCAATTACTGAAGCAGAGATATTGTTAAAACCATGACGGTAATGCAGAAAATATTGGTGATTGTAATGTCCAATTAGATCAGTATGCTAATGCTTTAGTTGACCAAAAAGTAAAATAATGTGCTATGTTGTTGAATCCAACAAATTAATTTTTATTTTGAATGGATAAGAAACAATTCACAATGACTCTAAATTTTAGCAACCATATTCTGTTTAAAAATAAGCATATTCTAAGGTATCATATGATTTCTAAGGATAAGACTCTGATAATTGTTGCAATTGTGGTTGGTGTTGTGGCTTTGGTTGTAATTATTGGATTTATTGGTCAGGGAAATGTAAGACATGTTTCAATTTTCTGGCAAGAGAGAGTTGAGCAAACTGTTGCATTTGAGGATGTTGGTGGAAAAGTCCAACTCCAAGGAATTTCAGGAGTGAACGGAGAGCCAAACCCATATCTAATTACCAGAACTAGTTTTGCATATATTTTGACCGTAGTTAATAATGGAGATAAAAATCACAGGTTATACATCGAGGGTCTTAATGTACAAACGGACCTTTTAGAACCAGGAGCACAGGAAACACTCATCATTTATCCCGACAAGGAAGGACTCTACAAATACTATGATAAAAGAGAAAGACTTGAACCCTTGGGATTTCTTGAGGTAAAGACTGTTGTTGCCAGCGATGAATTTACTGGAATTTGGCGTGATTTGATATAACTCATTTTTGTAATTATCTCTAGCACTAAAATTTGAATATGTCTAATTCAATTACGCTTTTTGATAAGCAATGTATTTTGTATTTCATTAAAACAGTTGATGAACTTTTGTTTTGCGTCAAATTCATCTTTTTCTGCAATAACTATTTCAGTCGGAGATAACATTACATCCTTAACCACTAATGGCAAACTAAGTCCTAACAGTTCACAGAGGATGTTGAATACATTTTCAAATTTTTTATCATCACGATATCTATAAACAGTTCTCCCATCGCGCATGACAGGATTTGGATCCAATGGGATTATGATGTTTTGAGAGGTCATCTCTGACAGAAATTTATCCATCTGATCATGGACTAATTGTTCTATTTTTTGTTTTTTGTCTTCCAAGTCTATCTTTATCTTTTCTAGTTCAGAAAACTTATCGTCATATGAGGATCCTGTCATTTTAGCAAAAATTGATTCAGTAGATCGTTTTAATGGAATTTCATGTAATCGCATATTGACATCTGCTAGAGAGG
>JAOUNZ010000094.1 GCA_029880665.1 Candidatus Nitrosopumilus sp. | reverse complement strand
AGGGCATCTAGAATATTAGAAAAATCTAACAAAACACCTTCAATTGATGTAGATTATTCATTACTCAAGGAAGAATCCGAGACATGTTTGGTTAAAAACATTGGCCTTTTTAATCTGCAAGTTCGTGATGCTGCAAATAATTTATCGCCAAAAATGATTGCAAGATACTGCCATGATTTGGCAGTCTCATTTAATTCGTTTTACGAGCACGTCAAAGTTTTAGATATTAATGATGAGTCACTTGAAAATTCTCGTTTATGTCTGGTGTATTCATTTAAGATTACCTTAGAAAAAGCCCTTGATCTTCTTGGGATAACAGCTCCAGATAGAATGTAAGTTCTAGAGACAGTAGGGTTATCGCGCCAGAATAGTTGACATGTAATCGCTGATTTTCAGAAGAAAATTATGATTTTCAGACTCAGCATTACATCATTTTTTCAAAATGATCTAGAATCAAATTTGTGCAGAGAGAGACACCAGAGTTATGAAGACAAAAATAAATGTAGTTGAATTCGGATCAATTTGATTCTTAATTTGTGTAATGTTTTCTAAAAATAAAAAATGACAAAGTTTATGGCTGAACCATTTCAACTCTATCATTTAATCTATCATAGTATCCATTAATTTCCATTGCAGGAACATAAAATGTAGCAGACACTATATCGCCGACTTGAGCACTACACTCAGGTACAACAACACTGACACCATATTGGGATTCTCCCACACACCCATGTTCTGTAACTGCCAGTACTGTTACATTTTCAGTAACCTGAGTTGGAATGATATTCCAAGGTGTAACTGTGAACACAATTGCAACAGACAGACCTGCTATCAGTAAGGTCATAATTGCACGTCGGGACAATCTTCGTTCTATTTGTTTTGTTGACATTTGTTCTCACTGTATATACGTGAATACCAGATAAAAGGAAACTGGATGAAATATGGAATAAACAAATTCAACAAATTTGAAAATGTTATTTTTGCATTAAGTACAGAAAAAATTTTTACAAATCAATTATGAAATTTTTCATCACTGCAAAGTTTGTTTACAGAGTCTAATTAAATTTAGATTTACAACTGGTGCAATAACCAAACAGCTCAAAACTACTCTTTACAACAAGGTATTTTGATTTTTTTGCAGCTCTGTTCTGAATCTCTTTTAGGGAACCCTCATCAACATCGTCTATTTTACCGCAATTCATGCAAACCAGATTGATATGCTCATCTGTATGTGCATCAAATCTTGTCTCCCCTTTAACTTCGATCTCATTGACTAATTTTTTCTCTTTTAGAAGATCAAGTGTCTTGTAGACAGTGGATAGGCTCACCATGGGGTATTTTTTTTGGATTATCCTGTGAATGTGCTCTGCGCTTGGATGTTCCTCAGTTTTTAAAAGATAGTCTACTATCGCTATTCTTTGTGGCGTTATTCGGAATCCTTCTTTACGAAGTGATATGATCAACTCTTCTAATTGCTGCATGCTTGTTCTACTTTAATTTATTATTTATAGTTACCAGATATTAATAATAATTCCTAACAAATAATAACACTTAATTAGGAATAATTCCTAATAAGAACATGCAAATACAACCTATCCAACAAAATCAATCAGAATTTAACAAAAAAACAGTAAACCCAGCAATCAGAATTTGTGTCAACTGCGGTAACACATCTGTTAATATTCAAAACCACCTGATATTGTGCAAAGATTGTGGATCATTTTTTGATGTGGAGGAAGAATATGAGTGAGCATTCTTGTAGAAGTGTTTGCGGGTATTATGATGCAAATGCAAAATTTAGAAATTCAGTAAATAATACATTTAGAAAATATTGTATCATATGTGATCTAGAATTAATTTCAAGATATTCAATATGTCCTTGTTGTCACAAGTCTTTTGAGGAGGGTAAATGATGGGATTTTCTTGCAAAGGCATATGTGATGGTTTTAAAGGAGACAAGATCCCAAATGGTTCTAGATACAGTTATGGGCAAAAAAGATGTTCTCTTTGTAGTATTTTTTTAATGGTTCAAAGTACACGATGTCCATGTTGTGGTGCTGTTTTAAGAACAAACCCAAGAGGTAAAAGATCCAGTTAGATCTGATTGTTATAGCATCTTTTATTATTGTGATATTTGTCAACAGGTATTTCCTTGCATGCATGATTTAGTTGAGATAAATAGAACTAACAGATGTTAAAAAATGGTAGATCATAGGTATGGAAATTATGTTGATTTTGAGTATGATTCTGCTAAATATTACCATTAATAAATGAGCAATTTGAAAGTACGTAAATTCCTAGGAATTTAGTTCCTAAAACAAGATGATTTTTTGTTCAATCCACTATTGGTTCATTTTGCATTAGTTCCAAAAATTCAGCGGACAATACAGATATACAAAATAAAGTTACAAGATATCAGATTTTGAATTAGTTGTTACTGGATTGGCTTACAAAAGACGGCAAACTGCTCATTACAGCAAGAATAGAAAGAATTACTCATATCAGATTATTTTGTAAGATAATCTGCAATAATTGTCCAATTTCATTGTAGACAAGAAAAAAGAATTTGAATTTGTTATTCCCAAAATGACACAGTCCAGTAGACAGTATCGACAAAATTTGAACAATGCAAATTTGTCAAATGATGTCAGTAGCGACCAGAGTCGCTACTGAAGGGTTTCACAATTAGCGACATGTCACAGACTTGTGGAACACCTTTTGGCGTGCAAACCAATTACTATAATGTGGTTTCATTTAACCCATAAATGTTTGGTTGCTATCATTAAGTCTGTTTTTGATAACTGTCCGCAAATTTTCTCACATATTCATTCCATGTGACAATAAACGACAGACGGGTTTCTAAATGATTTGCCAAAGTTTGTCTAGACATATATATGCGACAGATACATCTTTGAAAATTCATCAACATATTCTTCACATAATTTTATTATTCTCTTATCGGATTTAATGGTTGAATTTTCTTCAACAGATTGTATCACTTTGAATACTTGGTCGATGTAATTAACATACTCCCTATGCCCGTCAGAAAAATTTTTGATGAAAAGAGGCAGAAAAGATTCCCTGTTATTTAGAATTTGTTTAATGTTTCTCTCAAAAATTTCTGTTAATGTGTTGAATTCTGATTCTTTTGCCATATCATATCTAAAAAATTTTGTATAAAAAATACCG
Source organism: Candidatus Nitrosopumilus sp. (assembly GCA_029880665.1). Lineage (GTDB taxonomy): Archaea > Thermoproteota > Nitrososphaeria > Nitrososphaerales > Nitrosopumilaceae > Nitrosopumilus. The sequence goes on along the minus strand of JAOUNZ010000094.1, from coordinate 1,600 downwards.
TGTGAGCAATTATGCAGAAGATATACCTTTAAGAATCCAAACGTCTTGGGCAAGATGTTACAATGAAAGCCTCTGATTTGTTTGTTAAATGTCTTGAAAACGAGGGGGTGGAATATATTTTTGGCATACCAGGTGAAGAAAATGCTGATTTTATGATGTCTTTATCTGAGTCTAAAATTAAATTCATTTTAACGCGTCATGAGCAAGGTGCAGCTTTTATGGCTGATGTATATGGACGGCTTACCGGAAAAGTTGGGGTGTGCCTTGCCACTTTGGGACCAGGTGCCACCAATCTTGTTACAGGTGTTGCCAATGCAAACATGGACAGATCAAGATTACTTGCCATTACTGGCCAGACTGATTCTCATCTACTTCACAAAGAATCCCACCAGAATATGGATGCAATTACTTTGTTCAAACCTGTCACCAAATGGAACTGGTCAATACGCAATCCTCAAAACATTCCAGAAATCGTGAGAAGGGCATTTAAAATTTCGCTTGAAGAAAAACCAGGGGCTACACATATTGAGTTGCCTCAAGATGTTGCAAAAAAAGAGGCAGACATTCCACCAATAGAGCCTCAACCAGTTTTTAGATCTGAGCCAAATGAGCAGTTGATTAAGCAGTCAGTTAAATTAATTCTTGAAGCCAAAAACCCTGTAATTTTTCTGGGAAACGGATGTGTTCGTGAAAACGCTAGTCCCCACATTAGAAAATTTGTAGAAAAAACAGGAATTATTGCCATGAATACATTTATGGGAAAAGGCGTCGTTTCTGATGACTCTCCTCTACATTTGCATACTATTGGAATCAAAGATGCGGATCATGCTTTGCTTGCAATGAAATCAGCTGATGTAGTAATCGCTGTAGGTGTTGATCTTGTGGAATACAGTCCAAAGAACTGGAATCTAGACTTTAGTAAGAAGATCATACATATTGATTTTACTCCCTCTGAAGTATATACTTACTACAGACCCATTGTCGAGATTGTTTCAGATATAGGATACGCAGTTGATGCCATTTTGAAAGAATTAGAACTGCAAAAAAAATTAAATCCAAAATTAGATGCATTTCCAAGAAAAGATATTCCCGAGTTGTTTAAAAAAATCATTAGTGAGGTAGATGAAAGGCGTGATTCATTTAATGATGACACATCGTTTCCTATAAGACCTGAGAAGCTAGTAATCGATGTTCGCAATGCTCTAAGTGAGAACGATATCGTATTATCGGATGTAGGTGCTCACAAACTTTGGATTTCTAAAATTTACAAAACATATCAGCCAAATACATGCATAATTCCAAATGGTTTTTGCTCAATGGGGTTTGCTTTTCCAGGAGCCATTGCTGCAAAGATGATTTATCCGAACAGAAATGTTGTTGCAATGTGTGGGGATGCTGGATTTTTGATGAATGTCCAGGAGCTTGAAACTGCAGTACGTCTGAAACTTTCAGTTATTACAATAGTATGGTGTGATCGTGATTTAGGAATGATTTCAATGAAACAAAAAAACGAATTTGGAAAAAGTGTTTTCACAAAATTTACAAATCCAGATTTCATCAAATTAGCTGAAAGTTTTGGAGCAGTAGGATATGTTGCAAA
>JAOUNZ010000093.1 GCA_029880665.1 Candidatus Nitrosopumilus sp. | reverse complement strand
TAGTTGATAACTGTCCAAACCAACCAGAAACTTTCAATGGTGTTTTAGATAATGACGGTTGTCCTGATTCATATGATTCCGGTGATCGTGACTTAGATGGAATTCCAGATGCAATAGATGCATGCCCATTGAGCGCTGAAACTTATAATAGATTCAAAGATTCAGATGGATGTCCAGATACCATAACTGATTCTGCTTTTATTGATACTGACAACGATGGTATTCAAGATAAAATTGATTTATGTCCTACTGAGCCTGAGGTGTATAATGGATATCGAGACACTGACGGTTGTCCTGATGTTGCATTAGATACTTCATTTAATGATAAGGATGGAGATGGAATAGCAGATCCCTTTGATATATGTCCAAACCAACCAGAAACCTTCAATAGGTTTGCTGATTACGACGGTTGCCCAGATTCCATGCCTTCATCTATTGGCACATTAAATGACGCGGATGGAGATCGAATAATGGATGTAGATGATACATGTCCATTGGATCCTGAAAGATACAATGGCTTCCAAGATAATGACGGTTGCCCAGACATTCCTCCTTATACCAGCGATGTTGATTCAGATCTTGACGGAATTCCTGATAGCATTGATCAATGCCCTAAAATAAAAGAAACTTATAATAAATTCAAAGATTCAGATGGATGTCCTGACTTTGTTACATCCGATAAAGGAATACCAGATTCTGATGGTGATGGAATAAACGACTTTTCAGACTTGTGTCCAAACAACCCAGAAACTTTCAATGGCGTATTTGACAAAGACGGTTGCCCTGATACTATTTCCACATCTGATAGAGATTTAGATGGAATTCCCGATGTAATAGATGTATGTCCAACAGTTAAAGAAACTTACAATGCTTACCAAGATAGTGACGGTTGCCCTGATACCGTATCTATACTATCAAGCTCAGATTTTGATGGTGATGGAATTAGAGATTTGAATGATAAATGTCCACTTGAATCTGAAATTGTAAATGGTTATCTTGATCAAGACGGTTGCCCTGACATCGCCATATTGGATTCAGACGGTGATGGAATTAGAGATTCGCTAGATCAATGCCCTACAACTGCTGAAACATGGAATCGTTATCTTGATCAAGACGGTTGCCCTGACGATTCATTAGAATCTGATTCAGATTATGATGGAATTCTGGATTCACTAGACCAATGTCCTCTTACCAGAGAGCGATACAATGGCTTCCAAGATGAAGATGGCTGTCCAGATTATCCTGATTTCCTTACTGGACGAGATTCAGACTTTGATGGAATTCTAGATGACTCTGATAAATGTCCTCTAGTGCCAGAAACTTACAATAAATTTCAAGATGAAGATGGCTGTCCAGATTTTGTAGCTGATAACAAAGGATCCCCTGATTCAGACAATGATGGAATTAGTGATTATAAAGATAATTGTCCAAACCAACCCGAAACTTATAATGGAATCCTTGATCAAGACGGTTGCCCAGATAATTACATTTTAAGCAGTGATAAAGATCGAGATGGAATCCCAGATGCAATAGATGCATGTCCAACTGCTAAAGAAACATGGAACAAGTTCCAAGATGATGACGGCTGTCCAGACACTGTTTCAAAATCCTTTGTAGTTGATTCAGATAATGATGGAATAATTGATGTCTATGATGATTGCCCTCTGGTTACTGAAAATTATAATGGCTTCCAAGATGAAGACGGCTGTCCAGATGTTGATAACAGACAGCCTGATTCAGACGGTGACGGTGTTCCCGATGTAATGGACATGTGTCCTAAGCAAAATGAAACATGGAACAAATATTTTGATCAAGACGGCTGTCCGGATACATTGCCAACTGGAAACGTTACAATTGATAGTGACGGCGATGGAATAAACGATGATGTTGATTCGTGTGTAAATGAAAAAGAAACCTGGAACAAATACAATGATGATGACGGTTGCCCCGATATTGCGCCTGAACAATCAAGATACAAACACGATGCTGATCTAGATGATATTATCAATGAAAATGACATGTGCCCACTTGATCCTGAAGATTATGACGGAGACAGAGATACCGATGGATGTCCTGATTACTAATGTTGATTTTTTAAAATACTAAATATATTCAGATTATCAAATTAAATAATGCTTCCAAAGTTCTCAAGTAGAGCATTTTTAGCTCCTATGGCTGGTGTTAGTGATCCTGCACTCCGCTTACAATGTAAAAAAATGGGAGCTGGTCTTGTTGTTACAGAATTTACTAACATCCATAGTATTGTATCTAAAGAAAACCAACTTAAAGAAAATATGCAAACAATACAAGAATTCATTGAATACTCAGACCAAGAACGTCCATTATCTATTCAGTTGTTTGGATCTGATCTTATTGCATTGGAAAAAGCTGCAAAAATTGTGGAACCTTATTTTGATATAATTGATTACAATATGGGTTGTCCTGCACCTCATATTACTCAGCAAATGGCTGGAGGAGCTCTTTTACAAGAAGTTAATCTAACTCAGCAAATATTTAACACACTTGTAAATGCTGTAAAGAAACCTGTAACTCTTAAGATTCGTTCCGGTGTGACACATGCAAGTAGATTCCTTTTTAGAGATATTGCTGAAATTGCCGAAGATGAAGGAATTCAAATGATTACTCTTCATCCAAGAACTGTAAGTCAGGGTTATTCTGGAAATGCAGATTGGGAAATGATTAAAGAACTTAAAGAAATTTCTAATTTACCTATTGTGGGAAATGGAGACATTGTCACTCCTGAAGATGCTAAAACCATGATTGATGAGACTGGTTGTGACTATGTTATGGTTGGTCGTGGTGCAATGGGAAATCCATTTTTATTTGAACAAATTAATGATTATCTAAAAACTAACTCTTATAGAGAATATTCTTTTAAAGATAGATTAGATTCTTTTTTTGATTATTTGTATCTTGCAAGTCAGTATAAAATCAAATTTGTAAATATTAAGAATCAAGCTATGCGATTTACAAAAGGTATGTACTGTGGTTCTAAATTTCGTTCAAAAATCACAAATTCAAAAAATATTGAGGAACTAAAGAAAATTATGAATGATGCATATACAAAATAGAAATCCATTGAATCGTTTTAAATTAATTTACATTTGTTAGTAATTATGCCAAAACCTGTGTTACATTTATTTAAATAATTTGATTATTCTTATATATTTCAAAATATGGTTTAAAGTATGAAATTAGGATTTGGTTTCTAATTGGCAACAGCATATGTTCTCATAAATTGCGAACTTGGTTCTGAAGAAACAATAATCTCAGAACTAAAATCCATTAAAGGCGTCGTTGAAGTACATGGTATATTTGGTGCGTATGATATCTTGGCTAAAGTTGAATCAGGTCAAGTAGAAACACTGCGTGAAACTATCACTTGGAAGATTAGAAAAATCCCAAAAATTAGCTCAACTTTGACATTGATGGGAATTGAAGGCCAACAATAGTATTAAAAACCATTTTACTTTTATACTCAAATTACAATATACAGTCATCCCTTCAAGAATATGTCCTCCAAAGGGACACCTAACTGAGAGAAGTAACGATCCTCTCAGTAGTTATTAATTCCAAATTGGCTTCATACGTAATTTTTTTTAATCTGATAAAAGAAAATGATTAGAGAGCATCATTACCTCTCTTTTTTGATGCAATGTTGATGACGTCATCGACTGATGATATCACTATAATGCCATCTCCTGGGTCCCCAGTAAATGCTGCATTCGTAATTGCGGTGGTTATTTTATCCACATCCAAGTCATTCACAATTGTACTAACCGTTGCAACTTTGTTGAATTCTGCAATAAAAGTACCTGTTCCTCTACCTGCCCTGATAGTTTGTCTTTGTCCAGAACCTCTTCCATTACCTTCAAGAATGGTGAATCCGCCAACAATGTCTTTTATTGCCTCTGATACTGCACCAGTTTTATCAATATGTACAGTTGCCTCAATTCGTTTCATTTCAATTCTTTTTTTACCGTTGTTTAAAAAAGATTATATGTTTTTAATCGGATTTTATGATACTATGTGACAATTGGTTATGTCATAATCCACTTACCTTTTTAGTATTGAATTAAATGGAAATTATGAAAAGTGATGAAAAACGTTCTCATAGACTAAATTATCTTTTAAAATATTATTTAATAAATCCTAAAGAAAATGATCTATATCTAAGAGCCAAACAAATGGGAGTTACTGACTCAACTGCCAAGGATTATATTAGAACAGTAATTATTCAAGCCCATAAAATTCATTCAAAATAGATTAAATTTCTTCAAAAATTTATCTTTTTTCCTCTTAGTTATTCCTAAGAATAAAAAACAAGGAATTCATAAATAATCAATATATGGGAAAATACACATGGATGATTCATTACTGGATGATGTAAAATCTCTTTTAGATAAGGACTTTGGGGATGATCGTATTCTAAAGCAAATTTGTAGAGCTTGTGAAAACAATGAAGTCATTAGCAATTATGAAAGAAACTATGTTAGAAAATTAGCAGAAAAACATCTGGGGAAAAAACCTAAAATTATTTTCACTCCATCTGATGAAAAAAAAAATATAGCCACCGATGTCACAATGCCACAAATTACACCTGTTCAAAAAACTCAAACACTTCAAAGAAAACCAGTAAAAATAACATCCAGATCAAAAAATACAAAAATGATGGTTGGAATTGGTACTGTCGCTTTAGCGATTATTATTGTATTTAGCATATCATTTAGTGGAATGTCTGATGGACTTTCAAAAATAGATTTCAAAAATA
>JAOUNZ010000092.1 GCA_029880665.1 Candidatus Nitrosopumilus sp. | reverse complement strand
ATATGGTATTATTTGGATTTAGTAGAAATGAATTAAAATGTAAAAAATGCGGAACAATTCTATCTGATCATAACAGATTAAAAAAACATGAAGAGAAAGCACATAATAAGAAAAAAGAAAAATGCAGGGTTTGTGGAACTGAATTTAATACCGAAGAGGATTTGAGAAAGCACAAGAAAAACTGTAAATAGGTTTTACAAAATTATTCTGATAAACCAGATTCATATTTTTGTGGCCTTTTAAGCGCTTTTTGAATGGATTCTAAATTTTTTATTTCATTTTTAGAATTCAATGTTAGAATTTGAATCATTTCTGAACCTAACTGAACTGCTTGTTCAGGTAATGTTTCTAAAAATTTTTCTAATCCTTTCTTATAATTTTCAATTAATTCTAATCCATCTTCAAGAGTCATAATTATTGAAAACATATCTTCTATTCAAAGTTTACAAATTAATCTGATATTTTGAATAACTTTATACGTTTACTTCTCAAAAGTTGTTTTGGTTTGGATATAACAGAAAAAGTAAATTTAATTGAAAGGCCACCAACGGAAGAGATAGTAACACATGACGAATTAGTTGAATTATTCAAGACAAATTCATCACCCAAACATTACATTGGATTAGAAATATCTGGATTCTTACATCTTGGTAGTTTGATTAGTACTGGTTTCAAAATTAATGATTTTGTAAAAGCAGGTGTAAAATGTACAGTTTTTCTTGCAGATTGGCATACTTTGATTAATGATAAACTTGGTGGTGATTGGGAAGCCATATCAAAAGTTTCAAAATATTATCACGATGCTTTTAAGATAGTTTGTCCGGATGTAAAAATTGTTTTGGGATCAAAATTATATGAAGAAAAAAGAGAGTACTGGTCAGATCTTGTTAAATTTACAAAACATATGTCAATTGCCAGAACAATGAGGACACTTACAATTATGGGTCGTTCTGAAGATGATAAAAAAATAGATGTATCTAAATTGCTTTACCCTGCAATGCAGGCAGTTGATATTCATTCTTTGGATGTAGATATAGCTCATGCTGGAATGGATCAGAGAAAGATCCACATGTTAGTAAGAGAAATTTTTCCTAAAATGAAATGGAGGGTTCCTGTTGCAATTCATCATAAACTATTACCAGGACTTTCAAAACCAGCTGAAACCAGTGATTCTCAGATATTAGGTAAAATGAGTAAATCAGATCCAAATTCAGGTGTCTTTATTCACAACACAGATGATGAAATAAAGAAAAAGATTAACAAGTCCTGGTGTGAGGAGGCAAATATTCAAAATAATCCATTATTAGAAATTGCAAGAACGGTGATTTTACATGAATTTAATGAAATGAATGTAGAAAGACCTGGAAAATTTGGTGGTAATGTATCATATTTGGATTATAGTCAACTAGAAACAGACTTTGCTGAAAAAAGATTACATCCAAGTGATTTGAAACAAACAGTGGGAAATTATTTGGTAAAGATAGTATCTCCAATTAGAGACAAGCTTAATTTAAGTGAAGAAATTTTTGAGATCATTAAGAAAAGTTACTAGACTTTAAGATTAGGATTAGTTTGTTCTTCCAAATTATATTTTGATTTGTATCCTCTTGGATTAATCATCAAATCTTTGTAAGTGTATGTTGATAAGTTTCCAATAATTACTGTGGTGATCATGCCTAATTGGTCAGAATGATTAGGTAGATTTTCTAAATCAGTCATAACAATAGTTTCAGAATCTCTGAATGCTCCTTTAATGATTGCAACAGGGGTTGTAGGTTTTCTATATTTTAGAAGAATTTTTCTAGTATCCTGTAATTGATGAATTCTTTTTTTGCTGGCAGGATTATAGATTACAATTACAAAATCTCCTTGTGCTGCAGCCTCAACTCTTTTTTCTATAATTTCCCATGGAACTAACAAATCACTCATACTAACAACTGCAAAATCAGTCATCAATGGTGAACCAATGATTGATGCACATGAATTGAGTGCAGACACGCCTGGAATTATTTCAACTTGCAGACCATCTTTAGGATCCCAGCCTGCCTCAGCAAGGGTCTCATAAATCAATCCAGCCATACCATAGATTCCAGGATCTCCACTTGAGACTAATGAAACTATTTTTCCAGATTTTGCAAGATCAATACATTGATGAGCTCTTTCAACTTCTTGTGTCATTGCATAACGATAAACAGTTTTACCTTCAATAAGATCTTGAACCAAATTTACATATGTTTCGTATCCAACAATTGTATTGCTTTCAGCAATCGCTTCTTTTGCTCGAAATGTCATATGGTCATGATGGCCAGGGCCAACACCAACAATGTAGAGTTTACCAGTCAATTTTAAAATGATTTTTTTCTTAAGTAATTTATCCCTTTAGTGAAGTTTCTATTGAAATGGATCTATTAGGGGGCAATTAACTATATGATCACTGTTGACAGGTCTGGCAATACTAACAGAAAGCAAATCGTCATCATGAAATGAATCAATATCTGATTTTGTTTCTAGAATTTTTGCAGATTTAACATTATGCCATTCAACAAGATGAATTCTCCATATCGGACTGTAATTTGCATCACCAAGTGAGGCATCAGTAATTATGGGTTGGAATCCTAGAGGCCCTGTTCCTTTAATTCCATTTTTGAATTGGAAAAGATCAACGGCTCCTGAATTTGTGATTAGGTTTGATAAAGATGGAGAAAAAACGACTCCCATTGATTTTGCAGGTCCTAAAGGTGTAGTATCTGTTACAATATAGTAAATGGTTTTTCCGTCAGGTCCCCATCCTCTATGAGCTACAAAAGTCACAGTCATTTCTTCCTTGTTAATTTCAATAATTTGACCACCATCATATGACATTTTATTCGTAACTTCTTTATCAGAACGAACTATCATTTGCCCATCTGGCCAGATTATTTGTGGAGTATTAAGAACAATTCCTGTTTCATTAAATTCAATTCTTCCGCCTTCTTCAGCTGTAATTACATCATCTTCGGATTCAAATATTGTTGGTTTTTGACCAATCTTCCATGAAACTTCAATTATAGAACGTAATGCGCTATATTCTGACTCTTGTGATGGGGTATTGGAAAATACTTCATTTTGAAATCCATAAATTCCGTCACCCCTGACTCCATTTTTGAAAATAAATAATTTTTGAAGAGCCTTTTCTGGCACATTGGCAATTACTGGAGCAATTTCTACATTCCAGTGTTGTTTTTCTGAGAGTGATTTTGCATAATCCTCATCACTAGAATCAGTTATAATGTAAAAAATCTCGTTTCCTTCATAGACTCCTTTATGCATTGGGATTGTAGCTGGAATATTTGCTCTTGAAAGTGACCATTCTGGATCTTTTTGTAATTCAATTTTTTGCATTATCACTTCAGTTGGTTGACCTCTGATCCAACCATCTACACTTACGGTTACTGTAAATTCTTTTGAACTGAGAGAACGGAATGCAAGTGCAGCTCCAGTAAACTCAAAAGAATCTGATTTTTTCTGTAGATCAATTAAAGACAGTCCATAAACAGTGCTTCCATCAACAGTCCAAATAGGTTGACCTTTTGATTCTTTGGAGTTAAGTTCATGTAAAACAACAATCTGAACAGGATCACTTGAGGTAAATGTCATAGAACCATCATAAAGAGTTCCCTTATTTGGAGACAAAACAAGTGCTAATTGATGATTTTCATATCCCTGTCCAGGATCCTGTGAGGATGTTATAGTTTGAGTAAAGTGAATTTTTTTTGTAGAACCCGCATCAGCAAATTGATCAGTAAATATAGATGTAAATATAAAACTAGTCGCAAAAACTCCAATAATTGAAATAGCGGTTAATTTTCTCAACAAATTCTGTTTATTGTGTTCCTTTAAATGACTTGTCTTAGTTGATTTTTTCAAGTGTGAATGCATCATGTAAAGCACGTACAGCTGCATTCGTATCAGAATTTTTTACAACGAATGCCAAGTTAAGTTCAGATGAACCTTGTGTTATCATAGATACATTTACTTTATTTTTTTCAATTGCTCCAAAAACTTTTGATGCAACTCCAATAGTTCCCCTCATTCCTGAACCAATTAATGCAATTATAGCAACATCCGTAGTAACATCCAGTTTTTTGATAATTTTTCCGAGTAATTCCATTTCTAAGGCACTAACTGCTTTGTCAAGATCATTATTTTTTACAACAATTGTTATGCTTGATTCAGATGGGTTTTGAGAAATCATCATTACATTGATTCCAGCTTTTGCTAATGTTTCAAATATCTTGGCAGCTGTACCAGGCGTTCCAACCATACTACCACCCTGAACATCAATTAGTCCATTATTTTGGACATTGCTAACACACTTTACAGTATTTTTAACAGATGTAGAAGGAGATGCCGTAACTAGTGTTCCTTCATTTTCAGTATTAAAAGAACTTCTAATCCTCATTGGAATTTTCTTAGATAGTAGTGGCTCAAATGTTCGTGGATGTATTTGTTTTGCACCAAATAATGCCATTTCAATTGCTTCGATGTATGATACTTCTTTGAGCAATTTTGCATTTTTTACAATCTTTGGATCTGCAGTCATTAATCCATTGACATCACTCATTAGCCAGATTTCATCAGCTTTAACGCAAGAACCAATAATTGTTGCAGAATAATCAGAGCCTCCTCTACCAAATGTTGTTACATGCCCATGTTGATCAGCACCTGAAAATCCTCCGACAACAGGTATTGTTTTTTTTAAGAATAGAGAATCTATTGTTTTTGATATTCTCAATCTAGTTGTATCCATTAATGGTTTAGACTCACCATATTTGGAATCAGTAACAATCCCCACTT
>JAOUNZ010000091.1 GCA_029880665.1 Candidatus Nitrosopumilus sp. | reverse complement strand
AAACAAAGGCAACCCTTTCTTTTACTGCCCCTGAAGTAACTCCAACAACTTCAAAGCGTATAGTTTTACAACTTACCGCAACTGATTCTGTCGGACAAATCGGTTCTGATCAAGTTATTGTTTTCGTAGTGCCTGAAAATAGTGCGCCTACAGCTAATGCGGGTCCTGATATGACCGTGGATGAGAATACCATTGTTGATTTGACCTGTGTTGGAACTGATCCTGATACACACATTCTTAATTATGAATGGACTTCCGAATCATCAAAAGTGATGATTCTGTCATCTGAGGGCTCTAAAGTTTCAATCAAATCCCCAAGTGTTGTATCTGATGAAACTTTCACAATGACTTGCACTGTTAGTGATGGAGAGCTTGCATCGGCAGATAGCATGAATCTTAAAGTTAGAAATACTCTAAGTTTAGATATTATTGCTGATGCTGGTATGGATAGAATAGTTAATGAAAATGTAAAGATAAACTTGGACGGCACCAAGAGTAACGATCCAGAGAATCAAAGCATTTCATATGAGTGGACTCAAGTATCTGGTGAAACTGTAAAGTTATCCTCTGCAACAAGTATCACTCCATCATTTACTAGCCCAACAGTGGCTAATGGTCAAATCAAAGTACTCACCTTTGAACTCAGAGTTTATGACAATAATGGCCGAGAGGCAGTTGATACTGTAGTTATCACTGTAGACCCCATCAACTCTCCACCAGAAGCATTTGCATCCGCAACGCAATAATCTTCAATCCGACTTTACGTTACACTGCTGCAAATTTCTGAAAAACCATCTCTTTATCTAGTATTAAAACTGGTGGTATGATTAAGACTAAGAAATTATTCGCGTTCCTCTTAAAGAATTTTCTAATTATTCATTTAATGACAAAATTCCTATATGTATCATTGACTACTGCGTTTCTCTTGATGTCTGTTCTGACAACCAATGCGTTTGCAGAAACTGATTTTAAAAAAATTCAGGGAGAAGATCTACAGAACAATCCCATGGCACTAGACATTCTGAAGAAGATTGAAATTGCTAGAAAACAATTTGAGCAAACAAAAGAAAATGAACAAAAAAGAACCGAGCAGCAAAAACTTATCGATGAACAACGTACACTTGCAAAAACATCACTGAATGAAGAACTTAAACGAATGGAAAAAAGATATGACCAATTTACTCCTACAAACGCATATGCTAGATTTGTTTCTAGTACCAATTCGACAAATCCAGAAATTTTTTGGGATCAATTCAACTATCTTGGTGCTAAATTAACAATAGCAAAAGATGCACGAGACTCTATTCTGCAACAGGGAGGAACTTATGCCGATGCCATGCAGCAATATGTCCATTATGCAAAAATGTCCAAAATTGAGATGCTAAATGTAATTAAAGATCTAAACATAAAGCACAATCTTGCACAAAAAGAAATCCAATCATATTTTGACATTAATGGGCATCTTCCAAGATATGAAAATGATTTAGAGGCTCCCTGCTATGGATGCACAGAAAAAATTTCCAAGATACAAGTAAGTTCAGAACAATCAATACCTGTTCAGATCAAAAGTTTTGAAAAACCCATCACACAGATCAACAATCTTCAAGATTCTCTTTCAGAACTCCAAAAAGCGTTTGTAGAATCAAAAGACATGGTTGCCCAAAAGAAAATGGTATTTGAGATGAATAATTTGGTAAAACAAATTAAAGAACTTGAATAATCATCCTCTCTTTTTATTTTTAAAATTAAGATCCTCTAGAAAAGCTTTCAATCATTTCATGATATCAAAATCTGAATAAATCTCAAGTATTGCTGCAGCCGTGATATATTTGCCGCAAATCCTGAAAACACTGAAATCTATAGCACATCTTATGTAGATACTGTGAAGAAATTATACAAACTTTTCCAATTCTTGTATTTTGTTTAAGTATCTAATTTTGTACAACCTCAAAACAATGTATTTAATATTGAAAATCAATTTGTCACTTAATATTGAACTCTTTCTGAGTTTTCATGTGGATCTTAAAAAAATTCTAGTGCCTATTGATGGTTCCAAAAAATCTTTTGAAGCCCTTGATAGAGCTCTTACACTTGCAGGATTCACACATGGTCATGTAACATGCTTACATGTAATCCCACATGTAATGGAAGGAGGGCCACGAACAAAAGCATTTGACAAACAACTTCAAGATGAGGCAAAAATTCTCTTGAAAAAAGCAGAAAAGCATGCAGGAAATAAAAACGTTAAATTCTCATCCAAAGTCTTAAGAGGTTCTTCAGGTGAGATTACAGTACAAATGGCAAAATCTGGAAAGTTTGATCATATTGTGATGAGTACTACTGGTTCTGGTTCTGCCTCAAGAGATATGATTGGAAGTGTCTCTAATCATATCCTTCAAAAATCTAAAATTCCTGTATATCTAATCAAATAATTTTCTGGTTCAATCGGTTTCAGGCAATTCATTTGATTAAGTATATCTAATAATGTGAAAACAAATTGAATCAAATATAACCGATATTGGAAAATTTCTATGTGTTGTTATCAATTATTATTGAAGTTGTATTATTTTTTATTACAAGATATGTTATTCGTAAAAAATACATTCTAACTGATACCTCAATTGCTGAGTGTAATTTCAATTCTTATCATAATTTCCGAAATTGCATTTGGGAACAGCTTTGGATCTGTTTAAGTTTGCATTAGAAACAATCATTTCTACTGGGTTTGGAATGGTGATATTTCGAATATCTTTACAACATCAACTAGAATATTGTTGCAGGAATTGGAGTCTATTTTGGTTCTGATATTAACACAGGTGATCTAATGTCGATTAAAGAAACCCATACAAACATAGAATCGCATCTGACAAAAATTGTTGCGTTAACGAGGATGGATACAGAATAATTATTCCAAATCAAAAACTTGCAGAAGATGTTGTAATAATATACAATAAAAAAGAAGAGGTGTTGAAAATTGATTTTAATATATTGTTTCATCTGAAATCCTATTCAAATGTGAGAATTTTCTTTTTTGTGCTGTTTATGTTTGATTAGAAATTAAAATTATTTTTCAGCGCATTTGTAGAGAACTGAGGACAATAAGGCTGCACGCTCTAAAATGCTATCATGAAGAATATACTCTTTTGGAGAACGATAAAAGTGTCCTAATGGTCCAAAACCATCCAATGCTGGAAGTTCAATTGGAACATTGCTTATGTCTGATGATACGATTTGACAATGTTTTTTAATCTTCATATCGTGTTTCTTAGCTAGCTCCTCCACCATGTTATAGAATTTAGTGCCTGATGGTTCTTCTAATACGGGAGGCCTTGTTTGAATTTTATTTATTGTGACATCTAGTTTCTTGGAGCCCTCTTCTCTCTTTTTCATAATGGTTTTAATTTTTGAATCCAGTGTTTCACCTAATTTCGCTGTTTGATAATTACATGTCAGTGATAGTGTTGCATAGTTTGGAGTATGTCCATGAGAGCCTTTTGCAATAACAGAAGTAGTTCTCAATTTATAATCTTCTTCATTTTTTGAAAGTTTTTCAAGTGCATGTATTTTTTTTGCCAAAACCGGAATTATCCCATGAATGTCTGAATCTGAATCTAATTGACCACTAATTGCAGTAAATCTAATTTGATAATCGCTTCTTCCATAGCAAGTTGTGATAATTCCACCATCTTTACTGCCAGATTTCAATCCTATGATATGTCTGGATTTTTTTGAATATTCCTTAACCAATCTTTTACTGTAACGTCCTCCCAAACTATCATCTGTTGTTAGCAATATGGCACATCGTATTTTTTTGAGTTTTTTTGCAAATCGTAGTGCCTGTATTGCTCCTAACATCACTGCTAACCCTCCTTTACTTTCAGCAATACCTGAGCCCAAAATTTTATCATTATTTTCATGATAAGTTATCAAATCATCAGGACCATAATGTGTGTCAAGATGAGAAATTATCAAAACATCATTTTCAGACTCTGAATGATTTCTGAAATAATGAGAATCACCCACATCCATTTCTCTATGGATCTGTTCATCAAATCCGAGATGTTTTAGTCGTTTCGATATAATTTTTCCCAATTGATTCACATGTTCTTGGTTGTACACATGAGTATTTAGATTCACAAAATCTCGTAAAGTGTCTTTTAAACTCTGCAGATGTCCTCGTAAATAGGTTCTTGCAACAACTCTAAGTGGTTGTGTTAAATCAGTCTCAGTTCCATTCTGTTGTATGGGAGAGCCAAAATATCTAATCACCGCAACATCAAGAATCTTATTGATTAGAGATTCGTAAGTATGCCCAGCAGTTTTAGCAGCATAAAATAATGAACCTCCTAACCCAAGACTTGCCATCGAATTTAACTCAAGAATGTAAAGATTCCCATCTTTGTCCATTCTGAAATCAACTCTGCTGTAATCGTTTAGGCCTAAACATTCAAATGCTTTTATGCACATTTGACGCATTTCTTCTGTTTTTTCTTTTGATAATTTTGCAGGACATGTCTTTTCCACTCCGCCTTTCTTCTTTTTATCGGCAATAGTTTGAATTTGATCAGGATGTTCCAAATTAATTTCAACAACTGGAAAAATATCCACACTTGGATGATTTCCTATTATCCCAACCGCAAATTCCCGTCCTGAAATAAACTGTTCAACCAAAATATCTTGCTGAAATTTTTCAATTTGCACTTTGACTGCAGCTCTAAGATCATCCCAATTATCTACAACCTCCATTCCCATAGAAGTAGACTCTAGTTTTGGCTTTACGATAACCGGGAAAACTAAGTCATCATGAATGTCTTCGGGAGTTCGAAATACCCAAAAAC